>JAKPIL010000080.1 GCA_029549845.1 bacterium | reverse complement strand
GCCCGCTCCTTGCCACCTTTGGCGCAACCTCACTGACTGCCGTTCACAACATCGGCGCCGCCTTCAGCCTTATCGGCAGCGCCCTCCTTCTGTATTCCATCTACAAAATCACCCTGCAAACTACCATCCGCAGCTAACTACTAGTGAGCATTCGAAGCAAATATTTTCCGAACTAGATCGAGGCTAATTTTCACATATCGTTCATGAGCAATAGGAGCTAAGGCAGTATCATGCCATCAAACTATCCCCCTACGGCGTCTACATCATGCCACAAGACTAGCTATTGGACGGCTTAGGATTTTGCTCCAGCGCTACGCCGCTGGAGCTTATTAGCACTCGTGATAGTACTCTCAAAAACAGTCTTTTTTTCAGCCGGTGTTGCCCGCACCGAAAAATCAGCATAAGTTTTGTATTTGCTGACAATTCTCTTGGCTCGATAGTTGATGAATGCTTCACGCATGCAGAAGCTCCTTTAAATCTGTTTCAGTATACCGCTTACCTATGAGTTTTTCAATGTCATCGACATCGACCGCAATGTACTCGACTGTTTTTGTGTAATTATTTTTTGCAAAATACACCGTAATATCCACACCAAAAACTTCGATTGCCTTCTGAACATTATCTATAGATGCTTGGTATGACTTTATAAAAACCTCGAGAGGTACTACGCGCCCAGACTCTGCCTGTCGTTTTATGACAAACTGCCAAGCAACTGATGGATCTTGGTGAAGATAATATATTTCGACCCGGCGACCATTGTTCAGTGAGCGCTGAACATTTCCTCGCCAATCACCGTATGCAAATGTTCCGTCTAGCAGTACGTTTTGGCCGCCTTTGCGATTTGCAAAGTCAAAAAGTTGGTTTACAGCTTTATTTGCTGCTTCTTGGAATATTTCTGCGTTTAGTCCATTGTAGCCGAGTGGGCGCATGCGTTCGCGAATTTCATCTGCGTCAATTCTAACAAAATTGCCACCGAATGTTTCGATAAGGGTAACCGAGAATTCAGTCTTGCCGGCACCAGGAGTCCCGGCCATAAATACCGTAACCGGATGATCTGAGGTAGGATATACGTCTGGGTTGCAGAACTCTGCAATTAATTTCTTACGGTTCTCGCGTACCCATTGTTTTGCCTGAGCTGATAGCAGAACTGAGTTATCTCGTACGTCATCTTTCGGGTTCATAGAATTAAGTATAGCAAGCTCGCCTATGAAAGACTGATGACACGGAGCAGGTCGGATTCGCTGCGGATGGCGGCAGCTTCTTCCATGGTGAGCACCAGCGCGTGTTTGGCGGCAATGGCTTCGTAGCGTTCAACACGGTGTGCAAGCAGGCGAGGATACAGGTAGGCACCGACTTTTCTGGGGTCAATAGCGGTGACGTCTGGTGCATTGTACTTTTCGAGTAAACCGGGGAGCTCTGCTGCTACAAAATCTGGTCTGTAATAGATGGGCTTCGGGTCGGCAATGTTGCGCTCTATGAGCACTTTTTCATGCGTCTTTGTGGCACGAATGTATATGAGCGTCACGGTTTCGTCCAGCATGCGCAGGACCGCATCGTCTTCAGATGTGGGCTCAACGACTTCACACAAACTGCCACTCAAATCGGCCAGAAAGTTCGGATACTCATATAGATCTTCGGCGCGGGCGATAAACTGCGGTATATCGAGCATGGCGGCGACTTCGGCGCCCGCATGTTTCGCCATGCGTGCTGTGAAGTCGGACAGGGTAGAACCGTGTTTTTCCGGGTTGCCGAGCATGCCCATGTAGAGCGACGTTGCGAGCAAGTTATCAAAGTGTACCCGGTGCTCCACGGTAATCGCATCACGCTGGAGCATTTCGCGGAGGAGCGGGTGCGTCATGGCCAGCTTTTTTAGATAATCATTGAGCTCATCGCCCAAATAGTGCGTCCATATGCGGTAGTCTACACTGTAGTGAAACCACCTGCTTTGGGGCAGGCAGCGAGCAAGCGTGGTCTTACCAACGCCACTCAGACCCATCACCGCGATGCGAATGGGTTGGTTTGGGTTTATGGGGTGTTCCATGCGGTAAATTATGCGTTATGCAGTATGAATGAACGCAGCTCGTCTAGGGAATTCGCAATCTCGCTATAGCGTTCTGGGGTTTGGCGCAGCTTCTTGAGCTCCTCGATATTGTCGACTTGTAGGCCAGTGAGATGTAAGATTTCTTCGGCAAATTTCTCGGGTGCAGCGGTAGAAACAATCACATCATGCACCGCAGTGTCTGGGTGCTGCTCGCTCGCATACCAGGCGACTGCGGTGTGCGGGTCAAGCAAATAGCCTGTATCTGCGTAGACTTTTTTGATAGTTGCAACTGTGTTTTCGTCGGTGACGCAGTCTGTTTTGATGTCTGAGCGAAAAGCAGCGACATCGCCACCAAATATCCGCTGTAAACGCGGCAGATTATTTGGCGCCCCAATATCCATGGCATTTGATATGGTCGGTACAGCCGCAAATGGAGTGAACGCACCGCTACGCGCATACTGGTCAATGGCGTTATTGGCATTGTTTGCCGCCAAAAACGAAGCGATTGGTATGCCCATGTGCTGCGCCAGGACGCCGCCGGTTATGTTACCCAAATTGCCACTTGGCACCACAAAGCGCAGGTCGTCCCGCCCGCCAAGCTGGGCAAACGCCCGTGCGTAGTACAGTGTTTGTGGCAGCAAACGGCCCACGGTGATAGAATTTGCCGAGGTTAAACCGACTTTTTCTACCAGCGCAGTGTCTGCCAGGGCTTGCTTAACGAGCGCTTGGCACGCATCAAAGTCACCATCGACTTCCAGCGTCTGCACATTTGCCGCCACGCGCCGCAGCTGTTCCTGCTGGAGCTGGCTGACGCGGCCTTTCGGGTACAGAACCACCACCTTTATCCGTTCTACATCCCCAAAACCATGTGCAATCGCACCACCCGTATCGCCGCTAGTGGCGACGAGCACGGTCGAAGTACGACCTGTCTTAGCGTTAAAATACCCCATTAGCGCAGCAAGATAGCGCGCCGCAACATCCTTGAACGCCATGGTCGGCCCGTGGAACAGCTCAAGCACATGCTTATCCGCGACCTCCACGCAAGGCGTCTCAAACGTTGCCGCCCGGTCCACAATTGCCATGAGGTCATCTGCTGGAATTTCATCACCAAGCCAGGCCGTGAGTATCAGCTGATCAATTGCTTTCCTGTCGAGCGATGGCAGGGAAGCGATTTGCTCAGCGCTCAAACGAGGGATTTCGACCGGATAGTACAAACTACCAT
>JAKPIL010000066.1 GCA_029549845.1 bacterium | reverse complement strand
CAAGGCCTCTTCTACTTCCTCAGGCTTCTGTCCGTCTTTAACATATAATTCAGCTTCTGCAGCAATCACTAATCCCAGCTGCTCCGCTACAGCTATGTGTCCATCTGCAAGCGCTTGCTGGTATGAGGCCACACTGGCTGTGGCCCATTCTTCCAGGGGTGGCTTGCTATCGCCTTGCATTACAAGACCTCCTCCAGGGTACGGCCGGCATGGGCGACG
Organism: bacterium; assembly: GCA_029549845.1. Taxonomy (GTDB): domain Bacteria; phylum Patescibacteriota; class Saccharimonadia; order Saccharimonadales; family UBA4665; genus JAGXIT01. The sequence goes on along the minus strand of JAKPIL010000066.1, from coordinate 28,421 downwards.
AGCGTCATGACATCTCGGTAGCTTTGGCGGGTTGGGCCAAGCGTGCCTATGTAGCTGTGGTCGCTGAATGGGCTACGGAACCGGCTGATGATAAGGCTGACATCGGCGCTGCGGCCTATGGGGTTTTCTGCGCCTATATAGACGGTGAGTGGCTGGTTTGGCGCGGCTTCACGCAGCCACGGTTCTAGGTTATCAAGTAAACTCGCTACCTGTTGCACCTGGGCTCCGCCGTGAAATTCGGGCTGCCCAAAAAGGTTGCTCAGGCCAGAAATATAAAGCTGATTGCCTATGGTGGCAAGGCCAAGATTGTGCGTAAGCTCCACGAGCGTATCCACCGCATTACGTATGGCTCGCTCGGGCAAGCCACCATCTTGCAAGCGAGCAGATAGCGCCCGTTCTGCACCGCGCTCAGGAAAGGACTCCTCGCCTTCAGAGAGGTTATTCACGTAAAAGCGGTAGCCCTTGTCTGTGGGGATGCGCCCCGCGCTGGTGTGTGGCTGGCGAATGAAGCCCATGGCCTCAAGTTCCGCCATTTCGGCGCGAATGGTAGCGCTAGAAACACCAAAAACCTTTGCTAGCAGGCTGCTGCCGACTGGTACGGCAACCTCTGCATACTGCTCTATAACAGCGGTCAGTATTTGCTTTTGTCTATCGGTCATGGTCTAAATTATACATAACTAGCACTCAAAAGTCCACAGTGCCAATAGCACTGTCTCGCACCAGTACAGAAGGTTTGCCTCCTTCGAAACAAACCGCAATACAGGATTGCGGTTTGTTCATAGACTAGTGCCAGTTGTCTCTACGTGTTTGGCGCTTTACTTATCTATGCAGCTGGTAGCGCCGGCTAATTTGTTTGAAGATGTAGACTGACCCGGTGAGCAGCACGGCTGCACCTACAAGTACCGACGTAAGCCGCGTACCAGTATCGGCGAGTTCCTCAGCGGTAGTGGTGGCGCCTAAAACACCGACATACAGCGGATCATCGATGGCACCGTTTACTGTCGCGTCACTGTCGAAGCCAGTCCCATCGGTGAGGGTATAGCGCAGTACAGTACTAGTCGCCGTGTTTTGGATAGTCATTTGTGCGGTAACGTCAGTGACCGTAGTGCCGTTCGTTTTGTAAACACGCAGCTTAGAAGTGTCTTCGTAGCGAGCGCCCAGCGTAATATCTACTGTCGCCGTTCCGCCAGCCGCGCTACAGCCAAGAATGAAGTCAAAGCCTCCCAGTACGGTGACATTCCCGTCAGGCGCTGTTAACCCTGTTGCTGTAACTGTTTTTGCTGTGCGAAAGTCGTTACATGTACCAGCGGTTACACTCATGGATGCCTTACTGATAGGGGTGGGCTCTGCGGATGCGGTAGTACCGAGATTTACCGTTGGGACAGCATTCGCGGTGTTAAAGACTGTGGCACTCACACTCGCAGATACGGTTGAGTTCCCTGCTGCGTCAAATGCTTTAGCTGTCAGTGAGACTGCACCGTTGGTTGCGGTAGTCGTATTCCAATCATAGCTGTACGGACTAGTGATGTCTTCACCTAGCTTGGTGGCACCTTCCCAGAACTCAACTTTGGTAACGCCTACGTTGTCACTAGCAGTTGCGGTCAGAGTGGTTGTGCCGGACAGGGTCGCGCTGGCAACCGGAGCCGTCAGAGAAGTAGCGGGGGCGGTGGTGTCTGCAGGGCCCTCGATAGTAAATGTGTCGGTAAAGCCTGTTGGCTGGCCTGTGCCATGCACAAAGCTTGCAGTCATTTGCGTATCTGTAACGGCAACTTTTAGGAACCCAAATGTGTCCTGACTGCCCAGCCCCATATTTGCATCGAAGTAACTATAGTCACCGTCACTGCTGTTTATAGAGTGTAGGCCATCACCACCCATGCCGACGATAGCCATGATTGCACCTTCGCCCTTTGTAAACGTGTTCGTCGCACCGCCATCACTCGCAACACAATTCGCATTGTAGGTATTGTCTACCAGTGTTGTGCACCCAGATACCCCGTTAACAAGCTGCTTGCTGCGCTGGTAAATGTGGTTGTGGCCCTGAAGAATCAGGTCGACTTTTTTTGTCAAAAGTAAGTTAAAATAGTCCGATGATATATCCGTATCGTGACCAGAGGAGGCCGCAATGTAGTTTGTGTGGTTCGTAACAACCACCCACTTTATGCCGCCACTTCGAGCCGAATCAATCGCGCCAGATAACCAGTTGTAGTGGTCACTGCCAGCCGAATAATCATACAAGCCGTTCCCGTCTGTTTGCGTCATGTTATATGCCGTACCAGGCGCTGTAACAATAAACCGAGCAATCGGGTTTGTGGACGGGTAGTCGTAGTAATATTCTCGAGCGTAGTTAGAATTTGATGCTCCACCCTCCACGAAAGGCGATGTCGTCGTATGCGATGCGAACTGATTTGGTAAACAGTTTTTTAAGTCCTCGATTTGATCGTTATGGTATGGGGTGGTCTTACCGACAACACCGTACAATGAAGGGTTCGGCTGAGAAAGTGTCGCTTCGTGATTACCAGTTGCGAGCATGAAAGGGAAGTTCTCTCCGAGGGTGTTGCCTGAAGGGAGACTAGCGCCCTCATTGACTTTATCCTTTACGAGTTGGCACCAAGCGTTTGTGCCGGCTGTCGTGCCGCTTGGCCCAGGCGTGGCCAGTTCTGCGTAGCTATAATCTCCGACATGCTGAACAAACTTAAACATGCTATCGCTGGCAGCAGTAGAACCTATTGCCTTAAACACACTTTGCGCATTTGTAGAAGTACCGGTGTCGCCGACTGTCCCGAAAGTGAAGTCACTGGTGCCGGCACGGACATGGGTAATCACCAGACCAAGGATCGTCAGCGTCGAGACAATAGCGCCAAACGCACTCAATACAACTCTATTTGCGCGTTTTCTCTTATTCGATAGTGTTTTTGAGTTTTGCGTGAAGCGGCGAGCCATCATGCCTCCTTGTTTTGTTTTCATTGTATTTGGTTTAGCGTATCACTTGCACAGTACCATAAGCACAATTAACGTGTCAAGTGGTCTTATTTACATCTTACAAATGATGACTTTCTTGCGACAGATTAGATAATATTTATGTTGTTCTTTTCACATCTAAGATACTTTCTGTGATTTGTGCTCATGGGTGCAGCGTAGACTAGAAGTCGTAATAAGTATATGAACTGCGACACCAGCGCATAGATTCCCAACTACGCATTGAAACGCGGTACAGGTACATAGACCGCGGATTTATGCCGGAGTTTACCCACAGTTTTTGGGCCGGGCACGACGAACCTAGAAAGACCTTTTACTTAATGCCGCACTAACTAAGCCCTAGCTATGGCTTTTGAGGTCGTGGAGGATGCGCTCCACCCACACACGGTAGCTTTTATCTATTTGGCTAAAGCTATCATCATGCTCGGCAATTCCCTGTGCCGAATGCACCGCCTGGTCGAGATCCTCGTTGATAAGGAAGTGGTAGTACGGGCGCGCCAGAGCATCTTCTAGCTCTTTTATGGCGCTTAGGCGCCGTGCCGGCCAGGCCTCGTTGAATTCTGCCTCACTCTCATAACGATGCTTGATTCGCTGCATCCACACCTCGTAGCTGGGCGGCACAACAAAGACTGCCGTAACATTATCTGAAAGCGCTTTAAATGTATGAACACCCTGCACATCTACATCAACTATGGGCGTCTTGCCCGCTGCTGCGGCTCGCTCAATCTCGCTCGCAAGAACACCGTATACACATTCGTGCACAAGCGCCGCTTCGATGTATTCGCCGGCTTTTAGCTTTGCAATAGCATCATCCGTGGATAAAAAATGATAGTCTATGCCGTCACGCTCCATGACGCCGTTATTTTCACGCGGTTCACGGGTCGTACTGGTCACAATGTCATGGTATGCGCCCGTTTTGAGCAAGCCATTCATAATGGCATTTTTGCCCGCACCGGCTGTTCCTGCAAATATGATTAGCTTTTGCGAACGCAGTGTTTCTACGGTTTTCTGGCTGGGATGATAGTTTTGAAGTAGTTGTTTTATGTCGTCTTGCATGCAGTAGTTATAGCAGGTATGGACGGTAAAACCAACCGCCACCAGACTCTCCACAGTCAAACACCCGCGACAATATTGTTACGGCCGTAACAAAAATGTCGCGAGGCGATACGGAGTATGAGTGTGATATGGTATATGTGATGAAGCAAGCACCAGACTTTACCCTTCTAGATCAAGCTGGCGAAGCTCATTCTCTTCGTGACTACTTTGGGCAGTGGGTGGTGCTGTACTTTTACCCCAAGGATGAAACGCCGGGCTGCACGAAAGAAGCGTGTAGCTTCCGTGATGCGCGTGAGGCCATCGCCGAGCTGGGCAACGCCGTGGTGCTCGGCATTAGTAAAGATTCACCAGAAAGCCACCAGAAGTTCGCCGAAAAACACGGACTCAATTTCACGCTCCTAAGCGACCCGGACCACGCCGTTGCCGCAGCCTACGACTCGTGGGACCCAAAGTTCTTTTGGGGCAAAACCCTGCTGGGCACCAAACGCAATACATTCCTTATAGACCCTTCTGGCGCCATCGCAAAAGAATACTTGGGTGTTGACCCTGCCACCCACGCAACCGAAATCATCGCCGACCTAAAAGCACTTCAAAATGCCTAATTTAACCTGGGATGCATATTTAACAGATACCGTTTTCACCTCGGACAAAATGTAGAACGGTGCCCATAGGGCTCAGTCGCGTTTGAGCATGACGGTGAAAGCTTCGGCGGGGATGTCAACTTTGCCGAAGCGCTTCATGCGCTTTTTACCTTTTGCCTGTTTGGCGAGTACCTTTTTCTTGCGCGAAACATCGCCGCCGTACAGACCGGTCGTAACGTCTTTTCGGTAAGCACTTAGGTCTTCACGGGCAATGAAACGACCGTTTATGCCCGCCTGAATAGCTACCTGGAAATTCTGGCGCGGGATGACTTCTTTCAGTTTCTCGACAGTTTCGCGGCCAAGCCGTTGTGATTCGCTGCGGTGCACCATGACGCTGAGTGCGCCGACCATCTCGCCCGCAACGTAAAAATCGACTTTTACGAGGTCCTCTGCGCGGTAACTATCGAGCTCGTAGTTGAAGCTGCCGTAGCCACTCGTGACGCTTTTAAGCTGGTCGTAAAAGTCGGTGAGCAGGTTTGCCAGTGGCGCCTCGAAGCTCACCATGGCGCGTTCGTCTATGTAGCTAAGGTTGGTTTGCAGGCCTCGTTTGGAGGATATGAGCTGTATAACCGGACCAACGTACGTTTGCGGTACGACTATTTCGCCTTTTATCCAGGGCTCGCGGATCTCGGCAATCTTGGTTACTTCGGGCAAATCGGCAGCCGATTTGATATCTATTTCGTCGCCGTTTATGAGCTGTATTTGATAATCTGTCGATGGGTTTGTGACGACAAGTTCTAGGTTGTACTCGCGCTCCAACCGCTCACGGATGATATCCATGTGCAGCAACCCCAAAAAGCCAATTCGTACGCCAAAGCCCAGGACCGGCGAGTTTTCGGGCGCAAACTGGAGTGCGCTGTCACTCAAACTTAGTTTTTCAATAGCCTCTTTCAACTCTAAATAATACTCGTTGCTCTCTGGGAAAAACCCTGCGTACACAAAAGGCTGCACATCGCGGTAGCCAGGGAGTGCTTCCTCGGCGGGCTGGGCGGCAAGCGTCACCGTGTCGCCCACACGAGCCTCGCGCGTGCTTTTGAGGTTCGTGACAATATAGCCAATCTCACCGGTTTTTAGTGCGTGCCCAGACGTCATGTCTGGCTTGAGTGCTCCCACCTCCAGGGCGATTCCCTGCGCGCCCGTTGCAAGCATTTTTATGGGCGAATTTTTCAGAATATGCCCGTCAAAAATGCGCACATACAAAATAACTCCTCGGTAATCATCGTAGTAGCTGTCGAAAATGAGTGCCCGCGTGGCGGTACGAGAGCTGTCCTTTGGCGTAACCATGCGCTCGCCTTCCGGCGCAGGAACATCGGCCACAACGCGCTCAAGCACTGTGTCGACACCCTGGCCGGTTTTTGCGGATATTTGCAGAATGTCTTCTTGCTTGCAACCGAGCAGGCTGATGATTTCGCGGCTCACTTTGGGAACGTCTGCGGCGGGGAGGTCTATTTTGTTCAAGACCGGAATAATGGTGAGATCGGCGGCAATAGCGAGGTACACATTTGCGAGCGTTTGCGCCTGGATGCCCTGGCTCGCATCGACAACAAGCAGCGCACCCTCACAGGCCTGCAGGCTGCGGCTCACCTCATACGAGAAGTCAACATGGCCGGGAGTATCGATGAGGTTCAGCTCGTAGCCATTGTACTCCATGCGGACAGGCGCGAGTTTGATGGTAATGCCCTTTTCGCGCTCCAAGTCCATGCGGTCAAGCAGCTGGGCTTTCATGTTGCGCTTCTCCACGGTGCCAGTCAACTCGAGCAAACGGTCAGCCAGCGTCGACTTACCGTGGTCTATATGCGCGATAATACAAAAGTTCCGAATATGGTCTTGGTTCACCGAAAGCCCCTTAGCTCTTACAAGTATAACAGAGGTGACTATGTTTTAATATTCTATTTTAACCGGCTTGAGGATAATTCGTTTGATCCATCCAAACAGTTGCTGTGCTTCGCTGAGCCCAAACAGTCCAGAAACAACCACGTGCGTCACAATCGTCACGCCAGCAATGGCTGACAGCTTAAGTACGAGTGTGGTCCCCATATCTGCCGTCATGAGCGGCCAAAACTGCACCGCAATAAACCCTGCAACCAGGCTAAACCCAGTCACAGACACTATCCGCATAATCCCGCCCCAAAATTCACCATCAAAAAGCTTATGGTCGCGCATGAGCATGATAGAACCAAGCATGAGCACCTCTACCGTGGCAACTACTGACTGCGCAATCGCCAGCCCCGCTACGCCGTAACTGTCTGGGCGTGAGAGTGAATATGCGAGGAATACGTTCAGCGCAATCACGAAAATGGATACAAATAATGGCGTCCTGGTGTCCTTCTGCGCATAAAACCAGCGCGAAACCAGCGCGAAGATAGTTCTAAACAGTATGGCAACGCAAAGCGCGCCAAAGATTATACCTATTTCTTGCGAATTACGACTAAAGATCAAGCGCGCTAGATAGCCGCGGGCAAAAAAACTGACCACCACAACCGGCATGGTAATCCATATGATAAGCCGAAGTGTACGCAGAAAGTCTTGGCGAAATAAATCTGGCCGCCCTTGGCTGAGCCGCGCGTTCAACCGAGGAAAAACAGCCGTGGAAATCGCTGTACCAATGAGCAGAATTGGCGCCATGTGGAGCACATAAGCACTGTTGTAGTTTCCTACCGCAGCCGCGCCACCTAGCCGGGCGCTTGAGGCGAGGTTTGTCTCTACGATGTTCTGCACTTGGTCAAGCCCCTGGTCGAGCGACCGGGGCGGCAGCTGGCGCAGCATTGTCCGAAAATCGTTAGTGAAATGTATCTTAGGTCGCCAGTGGAAGCCAAGACCGTACGAGCCCACCGCGATAACAACCAGCTGAAGGAGCGCCCCAAAGGCCGCACCATAAGCCAGCCCAACAATGCCAAGATTGTGCTTGAATATGTAGATGCTCGCAATGATAGAAAGGTTATAAAACAACGGCGCAATGGCATAAAAGAAAAACCGTCCAAAAACCTGCTGCACTGCGGCAATAATGCCCGAAATGGTGAATAGCATGGGATTGAGCGAAAGAATGCGGATCATGGCGGCGACATTGTGAAGCTGCTCGGGCGTAAAACCATGAGCTATCTTTCTGGCTAGCACATCCGCGAACACAAACATAAATATCCCAACGGCAAACAGAAAAATACTCAAAAAATTAATGAGACTGGACGAAAGCTCCCAAACCCCTTTCCGGTCGCCCTTGGTCAACCGATCCGTCAAGTACGGCATAAAGGCAACGCCCAAAGCACCTGCAGCTATGGTGAAGAAAAAGAAGTCTGGCAGCGCAAAGGCTGCAAAATACACCCCAAAGTTCTCGGGCGAGTGCTGTGGCGCGCCGCCAAAGTTTGCATTGACGAGCTTCGTGCGAAAAAACCCAAGCAGCTGTGCCACCATGGCCGTGCCCACAAGCAATAAAGCGGCATTACCGAAGCTAATTCGTTTGCGACCACGCAGGGTAAATTTTTGCATAGACTGTTCACAGTATAGCCTAGCCACAGCCCCAGAGCTACCTACTTTAGGTGGATTACTTCTTCGCCGTGCAAGATACCGGACGAGGGTGTTTTAGCGGTGGTTTTCGGCGCTTCTAGAGTGGGTAGTTCGGGCACTTCAGATGCGCCCGCACCGGCTGGTTTTTTACGTTTGCGAGTGCGCTTGCGCTTTGGTTTTGCGGTTGCTTCTTCTGGAGACTGTTCCGTTACCGCCTCCGGGGGAGCCGAAGCTGGTGCTGTTACCACCTGTGCGCCTATGTACGCCGCAGGTGCGGGCTTGGGCCGAGCTGCTACTGGTGGCTTTTTCTCTGTAGCCGTAGAGGGCGGCGCAGCCTGCACAGAACCAGCCAGATTATACCGCTCGAGTACGTACCGCTCCACCTGCTCACGCGTCTGCGAATATGTTGTTCGACTGTGCTGAATAATCTGCTCTGAATAGTCAAACTGAAACGTGGGCAAATTGAGACTAATAGCCGAAAATGCCTGCACCTTCTCGCCCTCTATGGTCATGCTGATAGCAAAGTGGCGGTTGTGCATGTGCACGAGGTCGTGGTCGGTAAACTTTGGTTCAAAATACTTCAGCATGGCGTGCGCGTCGTCTGCGCTGGTACGGAACGTCACCACAGAACCAACGTTACCGAACACTGCGTCTTTGACTTCTGGCAGCATCTGGGCAATGTACTGGTTCGCCACTGTCAAGTTCAAGCCATACTTGCGCGCCTCGCTAAGTATGGTGGCAAACGAATCTGTGGCGAAGTTCTGAAACTCATCGACGTAGAGGTAAAACGGCATACGGTCTTCACCGGCAATGTCAGCTCGTGACATTGCGGCCATCTGAATTTTGGTGACGAGGAGCGCCCCCAGCAAGGCTGCATTGTCCTCACCCACTAACCCTCGGCTAAGGTTGACGATGAGAATCTTGCGCTCGTCCATAATTTGGCGAATATTGAAGCTGCTCTTGGGCTGGCCGATTATATTGCGAACCAGTGGATTTGCGGTGAACGCACCTACTTTGTTCAGAATAGGAGCGACCGCTTCTGTCATGAACTTTTCATTCCAGCTTGCAAACTCAATCGTCCAGAAATTGCGTACCACCGGGTCGTGGACATACTGGAGCACATCGGCACGGAACTTTTTCTCGGTGAGCATGCGGGTAATGTCGAGCATAGTTGCCTGTGGATATTCAAGCAATGCGAGCAAACAGTAGCGCAAAATATACTCCAGCCGTGGCCCCCAGCTATAGTCAAACATCCGCTTTATAACCCCTATGATTTCAGACGAGGTGTGCGTTTTGAGCTTTGGGTCGTAAATTTCGAGCGGGTTGAACCCCATCGGGAAGTCTGTGTCTGCTGGGTTGAAATACACGACATCGGCCGCACGCTCTGGCGGAATACGCTTCAGAATATTCTGCGCATAATCTCCGTGTGGGTCTATGACCGCAAAACCGTACGGACTGTATATATCCGATATAGTCAGGAGCTCGAGCAAGCCAGACTTACCGGTGCCCGTCTGACCAATGATATACAGGTGCCGGCCGCGGTCAGAGCGCGGCATGCCAAACATGGTGTTGTGACCGCGAAAGTTTGTTGCAGCAACAGGGCTCAGAGTATCATGCGTCGCCTCAGTTACGACCGGCAGGTTAGCAGGCGGTTCGGCCGTTTGGCTCGTTGCCCACATGATATACGGCGTTTCTACGGTGGTGTGCGGCAAATGGTACAGCGTAGCGACCTCTTCTATGTTGCACATGAAGCCAAGCCTATTAAAGGTTCGGTTACGAAAATGCGTAGTCAAGGAAGGGTCATCCGCCACACGCTTGGCCTCAAAACCGTTCAGATACGTACTATTGAACTGCTTGTAACTTGCAATGATAGACTGCATCTGCAGCTGCGCCTGCTGTTTCAGTGTATTGCCGCGGTAAACCACGCGCACTTGCGTTTCAAAGGCAAGTTTTTGCACCTTTTGCTCCGCCGCACCCACGCGAGTCTGCTGGTCGTCGGTAAGCTTCGTGGTCTCGGCTTTGGTTTCGGGTGGCGCCCACAGCACGCTGAGCAGGCCGGTGGTCGTCATGCTCGTCTGTCCCTTCATCTTCGCAACATAGCGTTCGCTGGCACGGTGCCAGTTTCGACTCGCCGGGCGAATGAGGAGCTGCAACCAGGCTTCTTCATCGTCGCCAAACTTTGCCAGTGTTGCGGTTATGGCCGCCAGTGGGTCAACCTCAAAGCTTTGGAATGTTTTGATGGGCAGCGCGTTATTGCCTATAAACTTCAGTTCTGTGACGAGCTGGGTTTGGTACGTTTCATCGTCTGGGCGATGCGCGGCGTAATCTTCCACCTCGGTGATGTGTACAGTCGGGTACTGGGCATAAATTTGTTCCTCAACATAGCTCACAAGATAGCGCGGCACCCACACATAAAACCCTATGCGCTTACCCCTCACCGCAATCTCAAAGCTCAGGCGTTCTCTTTTGGCCGCCTTCAGCACACCTGGTGTTGGTATGGTCAGTAGACCATGTAGGCTCGCAAACATTTGCTCTGCCGCCAACTCCTTTTTGTCATTGGTGCGCGGCACCTGAAGTAGCAGCACAACGCCGCTATCGTCGTGCGTCTCCTCCTGAGTTTTTCTGAATATCTTTCCTGCCATACAAAATCACCCCACCATAAGCGGCTTCAACCCTCATTGTCTCACTTTTGCCCCTAGAAATACAGCGCCGAGCGGCATCCTCGAGAGATTACGAACCGCATGTAACCAGAATTTGTCTTGTCCTCAGGAGACTGCTTAGTACAGAGCGGCTTCTTTGGGGAGATGCGAGCCTTCGAACAGGCGCGCAACTTCCTCAGCCTCTACGGTTTCTTTGTCCAGCAGTGCATCTTTGAGCCGTTTGAGCTGCTCTAGGTTTGCCTTTATAACCATGCGCGCCCGGTTGGCTGCTTCGGTTATAAGTGCTTCAACTTCATCGTCGATGACCTTCGCCGTTTCGTCTGAATATTCACGTTCGTGCATGATGCGCTCCATCATGATGCCTTCTTCGGAGTGGAACACTTGGTCACGTAGCTTCTTGCCCATACCCTGCTGGGTTATCATGTCACGCGCGAGTTCAGCGGCTTTTTGGAGGTCATTGCCCGCGCCAGTCGTCACGCGGTCTTGGCCGTACATGACTTCCTCTGCTATGCGCCCACCGAGCATGCGCGCAAGCACGTCCTTGTACTCCAATATACTGTGGTAGCTTTTATCTTCTGGCGGGATAAACCAGGTCACACCACCAGTGCCACCGCGTGGGATGATGGTGACCTTGTGTACGACATCGCTATCTGGCAATACGTGGCCCACAATAGCATGCCCTGCCTCGTGGTACGCCGTGAGTTCCTTTTCATGCTCATTCATAACCTTGCTCTTGCGTTCCGGCCCTATGGCCACGCGCTCGAATGCCTCAGTTACATCTTCCTGCGTAATCTGGCTGTGGTTATTACGCGCGGCGATGATAGCTGCTTCGTTTGCGATGTTCGCAAGGTCCGCGCCAGACGAACCAGCCGTTTTTGCGGCGAGCGAATCAAGGTCTACGTCTTTCGCAAGCGGTTTTTTCTCGAAGTGTATCTTCAAGATTGCTTGGCGGTCCGGGCGGTCTGGTAGGCCAATCCCAACCCGACGGTCAAAACGCCCCGGTCGCAGAAGCGCAGGGTCGAGCACATCGGCGCGGTTGGTCGCAGCAAGGACTATGACATTCTGCCCCTGTTCGAACCCATCCATCTCAACCAAAATCTGGTTCAGTGTTTGTTCTCGCTCGTCATGTCCTCCGCCCATACCACTTCCGCGGCGGCGGCCAACGGCGTCAATTTCGTCGACAAATATAATGCACGGCGCGTTTTTCTTTGCCTTTGCAAACAGGTCACGCACACGACTGGCGCCGACACCCACGAACATTTCAACAAACTCTGAACCCGATATACTAAAGAATGGTACGCCAGCTTCACCTGCTACAGCCCGTGCAAGCATGGTTTTACCGGTACCCGGAGGCCCTACAAGCAGCACGCCTTTGGGTATGCGTGCACCCAGTGTCTCAAACTTCTTTGGGAATTTTAGAAACTCAACCACTTCTTCAAGGTCTTGTTTGGCCTCGGCCTGGCCGGCAATAGATTTAAATGTTACTTTGTCTTTTTCATTGCCGTACAGTCGTGCGCGGGACTTCCCAAAGCTGAGCGCTTGGTTTCCCTGCCCCTGGGCGCTACGCATCATCCAGAAAAGCAGCCCACCTATAAGCAGCACTGGCACGATGGTCGTAAGACCAAACCCAATGATGTTTGAAGTGGTCGAGCTAGATGGCTTTGCAGTGATTTTAACTTTATCTTTTTTAATACCTTCGTCTGCCGTGGTCGACCCAGTCTCGAGCGTGGACTTGAGCGTCGGCTTTTTATCGCCTTTTTTGGTGATGGTCAGTTCCTGGCCCTGTACCTCAATCGCAGCATATTTACCTGCATTTGCTTCCTGTACAGCCTGAGAAATTGATATAATTTTTAGGCTTGATGGTTGGCTCATTGCAGAAAATGCCACAAGGGCAAATAGTGTCACTATGGCTATAAAGCCAACATTTTTTCCGGTACGCTTGCCCGCAGGCCGCTTACCGCTTGTGCGGGGTGATTTTGTCTCCATGTGCCACATAGTATACAACAGGTATGCCTGGAACACGACCCCCGAAGGAAATTATTCTACTGTGCGACTATTTTTTCCCTGGGCATCCCAGGCGCGATGAAGTTTTCCTCCAGAATACCTCGAGCCATCCCCGGTCGTTGCCTCAGCCAATAGTCAGTGTCGGATTCGGTTATTTAGCTAGTTTTCGTCGCGCATGTCTCGGATCGGGTTGCGCCGTATATTTGTGAGCAACGGCAAGGCAGTACTCAGTAACGCTGCAAGCGCTATCAGCCCAAGTATAACCACAACATACATCATGTCTACGCCGTAAAACGTGAACTGTTTATGAACATCCTGAGCACTATAGGCAAGCACCGCGGCTATTGACGCATCAGGGCTCAGTTTGTGGCTCAAGGCAAGTGCAAGCCCAGAACCAATCACGAAAGAAAGCATCATGACAAACGCGGCGATGAACAAACTATAGGTAAGGTATATCTGGGCTATCGTAAATCTTGTCGCACCAAGCGCCCGGAAAACAGCTGTTTCGCGGCGACTATCGGCAATAATTTTGCCAACTATCCCCATAAGCACCAACGAGGCCAGCACAAGCACAGCAGGCGCAACATAACGCATGACCTTCCAGACCCCGCGGCGCATATCTTCTATGGCGCTTGCATTGTTGCCAAATGGTGATATATCAAAATACTTTCCTTGTTTATAACAATCAACCACCCGCGGATCTTGCTGTCCGACCTGGGGTGGACCCATCATATTGCTGGATACTTTGCTGTCGCAGCTCGCTTCTTTTGCAAACTTTTTGGCGCTCGTAAGGTTCGAGAATTCGGCGTAGTACACCAGCTCGGTATTCATACGCTTACGTAACATAGGCTGTAACTTGTCGGCGACGGATCCGTCTGTCACGGCCTCGGCCGGAGCAAACCAGCCGCTGCCAAGCCCCGTATGGAGCACACTCTCTACGATGCTACGGGCACTAAATCCAGGCTGGAATGACATGTCCTGCGAAAACCCAACGATTCGAATCTTCATGATTTGTTGGTCAGGCTCCCGGTAGTCTTCAAACTGCTTCTTAAAGGTAAGTTCGTTTTCGGCTTGCTTTTTCTCTTCGGCTGAGCGAGTGTCCTTTTTGATGCTCACGGCGCCACAGGCATCTGTTGGCGCGGCATACTGTAACGCTGGCATAGTGTATCCAGTCTTACCTTTATTCGCCGCAATGTCCTTTTCTTGTTGTTTCGCCTGCTGCAGTAGGTCGCTGCTCGCACTATTCCGGTAGCACAGATCCGCCGTCTTGCCAGCTATACTCGTCCGCAGCTGCACAAGCCGGTCGAGCCGCTGCTGTGCATTCGCGGTGGAAGGTAACGCCTGCAGACCCAGCACTTGCTCGGCCACACTCATTGGTGCAATCACTGGTAACGCACCATCTTTGCCTAATGCAAGGTTTTGACCCGGAAGTACAAACGGTGTCATAAGGCTACTATCAAAATACGTTATCCCCAGCGACGTAATCGTTCCCACGCCCCGCGGCTCACCCATATTTCCGCCTTTATTTTGGTCGTTTGACTGCTCTTTTCCACCAAGGATGGGTACAACCGAAGAGCTTTGCGACGAACTACCCACCATAAATCCACCGTTCATTGGATTTGTGGCACTCTGGAAGAACTGCTTGGCACCAGCCTGGTGTGCTAACGCCGAGAAATCCGTAAAAGCGATGTGCGGAATTGCTTGGGCGTAGGTGTTCAATGCTTCACGAACTTCGGGGTTGTTGCTATTGAGGTAATATTCGGTGCCGCCACTGCCGTTCTTCCCCTCCATGAGCGGTAGATTCGTATCGGTCGTCGCGTCGTAGGTAAGATTTAGTTTTTTCGCGACCGCCTTTTTATCTGCCTTGAGCTGGATTGTACGCGCCTTGAACGTTTCAATTATCTCTGGTGTACCTGCAAAAAATACCTGTTGGTCAAAAATCGGGCGCGCTTGCACAATATACCGGCTACCCAGGCCTTCAGTGCCAAACGATTGCGCGCTACGAGCTGCCCCGGTCAGCATAGTCAGTACGAGCACAATGCCGGCAAAGAGCAGCGAGGCAATGATAACGACTATAGCCGTACGAACCCGGTGCGTTTTGAGCTTTGCTGCGGCCAACTGCACGCTATCGTGAAGGGTCATCATGCTGTAATTCTCCCATCGCTCATGTGAATTGCACGGTCGGCCAGGCTTGCGAGCGCTACATCATGTGTCACTACGATTACGGTTGTGCCTTGTTCGTCCCGGATTTTTTTAAATAGGTCAAAAATAGCGGTGGCATTCGTGCGGTCAAGATTACCGGTTGGCTCATCTGCCAGAAGTATTTCTGGATTGTTTTGGAGAGCTCTTGCTATAGCGGCTCGCTGCATTTGCCCGCCAGACAGCTCGCGCGGATAGTGTCGCAGCCGGTCGCTCAGCCCCACGGTTGCAGCAGTCTCGCTGCTTTTAGCTTTGCGGGTAACCCGTTTCGTGCGAGCGAACATTGCTGGCACCTCTATATTGGTCTGAAGCCGCAGGAATGGCTGTAAATAGAAAAACTGAAATATGAAGCCTATGGTTTGATTGCGAAACCGCGAAAGTTTTCCGTCCCGGAGTTTGCTGAGATCTTGACCGCCTACAGTAATCTTTCCCTTCGATGGCTTATCGAGCCCACCGATGAGTTGCAAGAGCGTGCTCTTCCCGCTCCCACTTGTACCAGTGATAGCTATAAATTCACCCCTGTATATATCTAGTTTGACGCTCTCAAGAGCCCCAACCTGGGTTTTGCCCATTTTGTACGATTTGCTTACACCGTCAACACTGACAATAACTTCACTATTTTTAGGAGTGTACTTCGCAGCGTTCCGCTTTGCTTTTGCGGCAATCTTGAGCTGCTCTAGTGCGAGTTTGGGGTCACCACCGCACGCCTCCAGCAACTGCTTTGCGTAGACTTGCTTTGCTTCAGAATCGTCCACTTCCTGCATACGTTAAAGTATGCGCTGCTTATGCTTTGCTTGCAAGCTTAGTTTGGGCGGACCCACGAAACGTAAAAACACCATAAAAATGTCATCTTGAGCAAAGCGAACCGAGCGATAGCGAAGGCTTCAGGGAGAGGGCGGACGATTTGAATTCACTTCAAATCGCGTAAGCGGAGAGGCAAGCCTCTCCTCAGATATGAGCGAAGCAAAGCGAAGTCGAAAGATCTTCTTCTCGCCTGTTAGCTACAAGTGCAAGAAGGGGATTCCTGAGGCGGAGTTTATGCTGAACTCGGTTCAGTACTCGGAACGACAGGGGTGCGAGTTTCGTGATTTGAATGAGAATTCAGGGATGAATATTTGCATTTTTATTCCACTAAGATTATGATTAAGAAAATAAATTAAAACATAAAAACAAGGAGTGGAAGAAATGCAGCATAAATTCCTACGAGGACTGGTGGCGCTTGTAGCTTCCGGCATATTCTTGCTAGCCAAGGTTCCTGTCGTGAGTGCAGCGACGGTCGTTGGAACTAAAGCTACATCTCAAACACAAACTGCTATGAGCGGAGTTGAAGCGGCAGCTGATCTTATGGCCGCAAAAACTGCAATGGGCGGCTTTTTAAATCAATATTCCCTTACGCTTGACACCGACTGTACTGGTCTGGACAGTTCCTATCAGGTTGCTTGCGTACCCCTAGCAAATAGTGACTTAACAAACTTCAAGTATATGGCAAGAGATTTCATAGAAGAATGGTCTAAATATCCAACTGCTTGGGTCCATGTAACTGACTTACAGCGGATTATGTTTGTAAAGGGCTATGGCGTTACGGCCTATACCCCTACTCAAATGAGAGCAGCAGCGCCCTACCCTAGTCTTAAAACAATGCTATATGATATTGGCTATACCGACTCAGGGAATGATACTTATATGCGTCATGTTATCCACCATGAGTTTGATCACTATCTTACCTATTCTCTTACGGGCAGCGTGAGTCCAAATGATACAACGTGGGTAAGCTATAATCCATCGGGCTTCGTGTATGGCTCGGGTGGAGCAAGTTGCTATCAAGGAAGTTGTCCATCGGGCGAGCATGCCGTAACGGGCTTTGCGACTGGTTATGCAACATCTGGCATAGAAGAAGATATGGCAGAGTTATACGGTTATCTTTTTACCGATGACGGCTATGGTAAGTTAGTTGAATGGAATAAGTCCGATACTGCCTTATCTAATAAAACAACGTACTATAAAAACCTCATAAAAGCTCGCGTTCCGTCTATGGATGATTCTTACTTTTCTAGCTTGCATCCTGTGAACACCCCCACCCCAGCAGCAAGTGCCATAACTGTTATAAGTGCTGACCAAGATAACTCCATCACTGCTTACGCGGTAGATAGCGGATACACCCTAATTGTAAATGGTAAGAGCGGGGATATAACTGTACATAGTGGCGGCGTCCTTAAGGGTGCAGGCTTAGTAAAAAATGTGGTGGTGGAGTCCGGGGGTAGCGTACGTCCTGGTCAAAGCCCCGGCTGTCTTAGTACCGGGAATGTGAGCTATCAGGAGGGTGCGGTGTATGGTGTAGAGCTGGGAGGAACTGATTCGTGTATTTCCTATGACCAACTTACCGTAAACGGAACGGTAAGCCTCGGGGGTGCCACCCTAGAGGTAGAACCCTACAATAATTTTAAGATGGCAAAGAACCAAGAGTTCACAATATTGGTGAACGACGGTAGTGATGCGATAACTGGCACATTTAAGGGCCTACCTGAAGGTACAACATTTACTACGAACGGGTATGTCATGGCTATCTCGTATAAAGCTGGAGACGGGAATGACATCGCCTTGCGCGTTGTCAACGTGCCAAGCGTGCCTGACACTGGCTTCGTTTTGAAAAATGCATCTCCGCTTAGCATAGCTGCAGTGACGTCTGCGAGCAGCGTCATACTTGTGTTGTTGACTCGTAACGATGCTAAGAAAGGAAAGGAATACGATCTTCGTAACTCATGACTTTGCTTGGCGGACACGTATTGAGACTCAGAGCCTAGTATTATTTGCGATTTTTGAGCTATAGGCAAAATGTCATCTTGAGCGAAGCAAAGCGAAGTTGGGAAGATCTTCTTCTCGCCTGTTAGCTACAAGTGCAAGAAGGGGATTCCTGAGGCGGAGTTTATACTGAACTAGGTTCAGTACTCGGAATGACAGGGGTGCGAGTTTCGTGGTTCGGATTAGTTTGGGTGGACCACGTGAGCTTCATTGCGGTCGAGTCGGAGGGTCATACCTTTCGCTATGTCGACCTGTGTGCCGTTCCGACCGGTGCGAATTGCTGTGTCAAGGCGAAGGATCAACTTGGTCGTCACGCCCACAGGAGTATTGCGGCGAATCCACTCGGCGAGGATTTCGCGTGCAACGTCTTTTGGAAGTTCCCGGTAGTGAAGCCGGTCTATGCTTTCTGGCGTGCTGTACTGCGCCAAATAGGTCTCTACCAGCGTGCTTATGGCATTATTCAAATCGGCGGCTTTGGCGCTGTGTTCGAGCAGCCTTGCCCGCGCGGCTTCGTCGAGCTTGCCCACTATGTGCTTTCTTACATAGTTGCGCAGGTAGCTTTCATCGGCGTTGGTGCTGTCTTCTCGCCACTGCAGGTCATGCAAATGCGCATAAGCTCGTATCTGTTTTTTGGTCATCCCTAGCATTGGCCGCCTAACTAGCTCGCTTGAGCGCAGCGAACTAAGCCCCCGGCTTTTGGTACCCCGGAGCCAGTTTATGATGATAGTTTCTAGCACATCATCTTCGTGGTGCGCCGTGATGATAGCGTCGGCGCCCGAAGCCTTTTTCACACTCGTCAAGAATGTATAGCGCGCGTCGCGGGCGGCTGCCTCGCTTGCCCCCGCCCCCAGCTCTGCCCGGTCGTACACAAATGACAGCCCATAGTGTTTCGCAAGCTTCTGCACAAGCTTGCGGTCTTCTGTCGAGTCTGTTCGTATGCCGTGGTCGAAATGCGCTATGACTAGCTGGATGTTGGATGTTGGATGTTGGATGGTAGTTTTTGCATGTGGCGTTTGAGCTTTGGGATTTGTTTGTGAATTGTCGTACTGTTGCGCCAGCATGTGCAGCAATACAACAGAGTCTACTCCTCCGCTCACCGCCACTACATACCGCCCGCCCGGCAAAGTTATGTTCATATACATATTGTAGCAGCAGTACGTACACGTTGGTTAGAACTGTTCTTCGAGGTTTCCTATTACGGCATTATCTCTGTAGCGCTGCATAATTGCCGCTCGCAATGTATCATGCGTCCTTTTGAGATGCGTATAGGTAACCTTGCTTGAAGTGCGGTCTCTGTAAAGTTCCTTCTGGTACAACCTATCCGCCCAAGCTTGCGCTTCTTCAGTAGTTTTGTGATACGTTGTGGATGTCGTCGTTAATGGACCACCAACATCTGCTGCGACGACCGCAAAATTACCACCTGGCTCAGGGCTAGATAGCTCTCCGCTTGGCGTTAGTGCCCCTTCGGCCATGGGTCGTGCCATCCGCGAAGGAATAACACAGTAGCGGTGCCGCTCACGCTCTTCTTCTGTCAGTGCCGGCAGGTCTTTCGGGATAGGCTCCCTATAGGACTCTGATGACACAACACCGTTTTCAACCGTGCGAATATACGTAAAATCGGCTGTCTGAATTTTTAAGGATTGTATAGGTTTTTGCTCGTCCGGGAGGAATCCACCACTCGGCTTTTTCCTGTCGCTCAGTGCAGATACCGTTACCTTGCTGCCATTTGGCAGTACCAATTCTTGGTGCATGTCGTACATTGTTGGTGCGCCCGTATCCTGAGCATCGTCCCATAATGCACCCCAGAGCCTATCATATTCTTCTTTGCTAAGGGTGACTGATCCTAGCTTTTCGTCAAAAATACTTAGTTTTTCGGCCACCGTCCTAGAAACTGTTACCAGGCCCTGGCTACCTGATAACTCTTCTAGCCACATAGTGGTAATCCCGGTGGTTCCGCTCGGTTTATGAATAAATAAAGAGACGTCGCCATGCAAGTCTTCAAAACTACTTAACCCGATGCGTTCCCTCCGTTCTGCCCGGTATATACTAAATGCCTTTTTCCTGCCACTAACTGCACCCCCCCTGGTACTTTGGTAGATCATATATAGTAACTTTCCATGCAGAACCCGGGTGTTCATGTTCAGCCCTCTCGCCCTCCGTATCAAAGATCACACTAAAGAAACACTCTTCCCTCACATGAGGGTCAGCGTAACTTAAGTTCTCGAGCATAACCTGGATATTTTGGTACAGCTCTTCACGATTAGCATCGCTTTCATGAGACAGCTCGGTGCCTTGAGGAGGTCCGGGAAGTTGCTCACGATTGAATAACATAGTTTTTGTATTATAGCAAATAGCTTATGCTCTGTCAACTTCCTAGAGATGCTACAATGGCTATATATGAAACAGCCTTCACTGGAAGAAAGAATTATTGCACTCGAGGAGCGCAACGCGCGGGTAGAGGCGGATAAGGCCTGGGAAACCAGCTGGCTGCGCCGCGCAGCTATCATGCTGCTCACCTATCTGACCGTTGTGGCGTACCTGCACTTTGTTATACATATCAGTCCGTGGCTGAACGCCCTGGTGCCGGTCATTGGGTTCCTGCTGTCAACGCTGACCGTTTCGCTACTGAAGCGCTGGTGGCTCGGTAACCGCTAGCTCGTGTTCAATTATGTAAGATTTGCACGTTTGGTGCTACACTGGTAAGCAGAAGCGAAAACAAACCTCTATGGAAAAAGATATCATCATATTATTTGTGGGCATGATTGTTGGTGCCATGAATGCCATTGCGGGCGGCGGCATGCTCATAGGCTTCCCTGTGCTGCTCAGCCTTGGTGTACCGCCGCTGGTAGCCAATGTAACGGCAAACATTATTACACCACCGGGGCAGCTTGCGGCGGTATTTGCTTACCGCAACTATTTGCGGAAGGTCCCCAGGCGGTACGTGCTCATTTTGCCATTTGTGGCCCTAGGGGCTTTAGCAGGAGCACTTACCTTACGCGCCATGCCCAGCAATAACTTTGCCGAAATGGTCCCCGTGCTCATTCTTTTTGGTGTAGCCCTCTTTGCGTTCCAGCCTTCGCTTCATCTTCATCTGCACAGCCACCTGCACGGCCGCAAAAAGAACCTGTTGCCCATTTTGCTCATAGGCGTAGCCCTGCTGCCCATCACATTTTATGGTGGATTCTTTGGTGCGGGCTACGGGTTTATCATGCTTGCCTTCCTAGGCCTTGGCAAAGTCCACGAGGTCCACATGCTCGCCGCCATGAAGAACGTGTCGGCCATACTGGTTTCACTTATATCTCTTGCTGTATTGTATTCGACTGGCCTTATAGACTGGCACATTGGCTTGGTGATGGCAGTCGGTACGACTATAGGCGGATACCTCGGTGCGCGGGCCGCAAAAAGAGTATCCTCGTACTGGCTACGTATAGCCGTCATAGTCATAGGCCTCGCCGCAGCCGCCCACCTAGGCCTAAAAAATTACTAGAATAAAGCATTAATTAGCATATACTCCTTTGTTATGTGGTATGTGTATATGCTCATGCATTTGGTTGGGCTCGTTGGCTACAGTTTATTGCTGCGGAAATCTTTGATTGCAAAAGCGGATAAATGGGCACAGGCGACCATAATGCAAACAGCGATAGCGGTGCCGATTTTATTGGCTGCTCTGGTTATCCGGCCAGATTTGGGTTCATTTAATATACACCAGTGGTTTCTGGCGATACTCATCGCTATTTTCACCATATTACTTCACTGGACAAACGTCATGGCAGTGGCACGCTTGGAGGCAGGAACATATTCTATCCTTTACAATACTCGCCTGTTCTTTGTCACGATTCTCGGCATCGTTTTTTTGGGAGAAAAGATAGTACCACTACAACTTCTCGGGGGCGTACTGATATTTCTTGCTGTTTTTGTCGTACGACAGCGCGGCCCAAAACACCTCACACGTACCGGGCTAGCATGGGGGCTAATGGCTGCACTCACCATAAGCATACTGAATATTTTTGAAAAGAAACTTGTACTGCAGGTAGGATTCTTCAAAGACATGCTAGCAGTGTCACTACTTGCAACACCCGTTATGTGGGCTATGCTATTCGCGCGAGGCGGACGTATTCCGTTTTCATACCTAAAACAACGTGAAACAATTATCTTTATGGTGCTTCGAGCAATTTCTGCCTATGGGTTTATCCTTGCTTTCAGCGTCGGGCTACTCAGCGTAACGAGTTACATTTCAGGCTTAAGTGTTGTGGTAATCATGATACTTGGTGCGCTCTGGTTGGATGAACGGGACCATCCCCGTGAGAAAATTGTCGCAACTACACTTGCGGCTGTGGGCCTGACGGTTATCCTGCTTTCAAAAATAATTTGACAAAAAAATCCCACCACGGGGTGAGATGCTTTTGGTAGCACCAGGTGGGCTCGAACCACCGACCTCAGGCTTATGAGTCCTGCGCTCTAACCAGCTGAGCTATGGTGCCGTAAATGACAGGGTAGATTGTAACAGATTGAGCAACACATTTCTAGAGCTAACGGAGCAAACGACCACCGTCAGCTACGATGAGGGAGCCGGTGAGGTAGCTACTGAGGTCGCTCGCAAGAAACAGCGCCACACGACCCATTTCGTCGGGGTCGCCGAACCGTTTCATGGGTATCATGGCCGTAAACTGCTGTATCATCTCTTCGTTCATCTCCCCAGCATGAGTGCCAGGTGTTGCCACGCCGCCTGGGGCTATACCATTCACGCGAATGTTATCTTCGGCGAGCTCCAGCGCCACATTTTTTAAGAAGCCCCATACACCGTGCTTTGATGCATCGTAGGCAGCCAAACCAACCGCAGATGGATGGAGCGAATCTATTGAGCACACCGTGACGATACTCCCGCCCCGCCCCTGCTCTTTCATAATTTCGGCGGCTCGTTTTGTGCCAAGGAACACGCCCTTCAGATTCACATCAATCACGCGCGCAAACTGTTCCTCGGTCATTGTGGAGAGCGGAACCATAGGGTATATGCCCGCGTTATTCACAAGTATATCAAGTCCGCCAAAGGTATCGCCCGCAACCTTCATAAGCGCATCAATGTCTTCGGTTTTGCTCACATCGCACAGCCATGTCGCAGCCGAACCGGCACGTAACGCATGTAGTTCCCCAGCCAGCGCGTCCATCTTATCCTGCGCCAGATCGCCGATGACGATGTTCGCACCAGCCTCGTGCAGCCGGCGTACAATGGCCGCACCAATCCCCATTGCACCGCCGGTGACAACCGCGGTCTTTCCACTTAGGTTAATAAGTTGTGTAAGAGAAGTTGTTTCCATGATTCCATTGTACTCCGTTCTGCTTACGTTATGTTCATAAAGCCGGTGAGAGCTAGTGTGATATGGCTCACACATAAAGCTTTGTTTTATATATCAATTTTCACATCATTGTTAATGTATGTCCATGATGTTGTATAATATGTTTATGCCGTCCTCAGAACTATGCTTACTCATTGAGCCCAACCAGATATATTCTTCTCCAAAACAGTTTGTGAATCTTGAGACACGTAAAATGCACCTAGACGTTGCTGAGCGTGCAGCAGCTGGCGGCATGAACGTCTTTGTGAGCGAGTGCGATCCGCGAGATGCATTCGAGGCCAGCAGACAGCCAGGTGTATATGTCTTTGGTGGAAGCGCAGATTTTGGCTTTGATGCAGATGTAATTTCCGAGATAAGACGGCAAAAGCTTAGCCATGTGAGCAGAAGAGGGTTGACGCAAAGTAGCTTTTCTCAAATGGCACTCCCGTCTGTCCTGGCAGCACCACGATACAATGGCGGGACGCACAAATATGTAATAGATACCCCAGAGCAAAAAGCGACACTCTTAAGGTTTATGGAACGCAATGCAAGTAACGCTAGCCTCCTGGAAGCTCGCCCATTTATTGAAACGCCGAGTGATAGGTACACATCCTATCGGTTAGTCTACTCGGCCATCGGCAAACTATTAGCAGCCGGGTTGTTGTATTCAGCGCCTCCCGATGAAATGCGCATTCTAGATTATGATGATCAATTCGACGAATCCCCACTTGCGGATCTTTCAAATCGCTACTCACCGTGTTATCTCGGTTCTCGCAATGTGTGCTCGAACGTTACTTTCGGCGGTCAAGTCATCCCACTCATGGGTGAAGCTCCGTCTGTCCAAGATGAAACTGCTGCAAGAGTCCTGGGGGCTCATGGAATAGACCCTAGGAGAGTTACCGTACCCAATAAACTGCTCAAAGCAGGTGACAAAGTTGCCCGCATTATCGGCAAAAGAGCCGGGCTAGTTGTGGGCCTCGACTTCTTGCAAACCACAACTGGTAGCTTCCTTTTCCTCGAAGCAAATCGAGGGCCTGGCGCCGAAACGTATGCTACCTGCTGGCCTGGTGACATTATTGACCAGGGCCAGACTGGTAAACGTAGGGCCATGTTATCCGCCGCCGTCGACAGCATAGTAGCTACTGGCGAGCAACCCCGCGAACTTACATATGCAGCACCGCTAGTAGGGCGGTGACTGAGGCGTCGAGTGAGAAGTTCGTGCGGGCGATGGTGCGCTGTTTTTTGGTGACAGCACCAAGTGCCACGGCCTGCTCAATACCCTTCAGGAGTGCCTTTGGGTCACGCGGCTCCACTAGCGTAAGAAGGCCACAATTGGTTTCGGGCAAACCGCCCAAATTACTCGCAACCACTCGGCAACCGGCGTGCTGTGCCTCTACAGAAAGCATGCCAAATGGCTCGGCGTATACCGATGGCACCACCAGAATATCATTGCGGCTGAGTAGCTCTGCCATGTCGGGCACTGTTTTTTGGGGTGGCAACAACTGCGCATAACGGTAACCTTCAAGCATGCGAGCAATCGTCCGCCCCATCTCCACGTGCTGCCCCGCAAGCACAATACTCACTCTGTGCCCGTTGCTCCGCATCACGTGTTCATGCAACATTTCCAGTAAGGTATAAATCCCTTTTTCTGGGTGCAGCCGGCCGGCGTACAATATGCGCGTTTGTTTGGCTGGTTTCGAACGCACGACACTTCCAAACACTGGGTCAGCAAATGGCAATACAATGTGGATGCGGCTATACGGAATGTCGAGGTACAGCGCCCACTGCTGCGCGCTGTACACGCTGGTTGCTATGACGCTTTTCCCCGCTATAAATGCCTGATATTCAGGCCTTTCACACACATCGGGTATAACACAGTGCAGTATAATCGCCGCTTTTTGCTTGGTCGGTACCAGATACGCAGCGTTCACAAACACAATTTGCCCAGCTAGGCTCGTTAGTTCTTCTTGTGACCGCAGCGATACAAATGGTATGTCGATAAAATCTTTGTGGCCACCACGCGCGCCATGCCCAACCGTCACGACCTGTGCGGGGATGCCACGGCGCAAAAGTTCGCGCACATGCCCCGTCGTGTACGTTTCGGAACCACCGGTGCCAGCCAGCATCGGCTCGCCACGTGGCCATACAAATGAAATCATAGTTGTTCCTTTCGCTAGGGATAGGTCAAGAAACAACTGGTGCTAAAGAGTGTTTATCTTAAGATAATCTAGTACCCTTTAGTATACCACATCTGGGGTAAAAGCGCTACTTTGCGGCTTTGGCGCTGCGTGGCTTGGTAGACTTGGCTGGTTTTTTCACGGACGCGGGCGTAGCGGCTGGGTCCGGCTGATGCACCGCATGGCACTCACATGTCCCCATGGGACCCTGTAGCCTCATCATGTTGCATTTGCGGCAGCGACAAAACTGGACAGCAACCGTTACAAACAGGCTTGCGCCGTAGCCAAGCGCCGTGAGCAGCAGCAACCGCTTGGCGTGCGCTTCTGTCATTTTGAGTGACTGACCGCCTACAACATAGTATTCTTTGGCAGCAACGGTGACCGTGGCAATACGGATACCATCTCGCGGTGCCCAGGTGACCGCATGCGGTGCGCCTGGCTTGGCGTGGTTCACCACGCCAGTGGGCATGATGGCCAGTTTTTTGCCAAGATAGCCAGAGCCTGCTACGGCCTTCCCTTTCTTGTCATACACAATCACAAACGGCACAGGGTCGTTTGCAAGATCTGTTGCACCCATTTGTATGCTCTGCAGGCCGTATCCTGTATCGAGCTGCTTGGCGGCCTGGTTTGCGAGCAGCTGCGGCATGTCGTTTGCCGCCAGCCTTGCTTGCTGCTGAACCAAAACAAACATGGCACCAAAGGCAACTGTTAGTAATAACACGCGGGTGATAAGAAAGTGTCTATGCATAGTTCTATTGTACACGACTTGGCTTACTGGCCACTAGAACCTGTTTTTGGCATGGCAGATGCACCCAAGATGAGTATAAAGTCTGCAGACGGGTAGCTGGCGGCAAGCGTAGGGTCAGAAATAACTTTTGCTGAGTATGTCTTTGTGAGGTACGCCAGAGTATTTGGCTTCTTCCCTTCCGAATTATCCACGATGGTTGTCGTAGCCTGGGCGGTGGCGTCACTAGTGGCAAGGATGCTCGCACCTTGGTCGAACAGCTTATCTTTTTGCAGCTTTGCAAGCCCCAGAGCATCTGTGCCGTTCAGGATGACGATGCCCGCATTCTCCTTCACAAGCGGCCCCGCCGTAAAGACCTTCTTTATTTGAGCTTGGATATCACTAAAATCATCTATGCCCGTCGCTGGCACCTGCGCAGATTGACCGTCAATCATCTCGCCAGCCAGCATGTGGGTGTTTTCGCCTTTGAGTGAATCTATGTTGTACGAATCAATCTTGGCATTATCGATTTTTTTGCTGTAGTAGTACAGTGCCTGCATTTCGTTCAGCTGCAAGTCTGTGCGCACGTTGCCGCCAATTGCATCCACCAGGTTACTTATTTTGAGCGGGTTCGCTATGACTGCTTTGCTGGAAGCTTTGTCTTTTATAGCAAGGAGCATTTGACGCTGATGTTCTGTGCGGGTGTAGTCGGCAGTCGGGAAGCCGTATGACCCACGGCCCTCACCGCGGGCTCGTGCTAAGTTGAGTGCTTGCTTACCGTCAAGCTTGGCAGGGCCGTTCGGATACTTCGCGAGTGCACAGCACGTCCGCGACGACCAGTCGAGACTAGAATCGTAAATACCACGCGGATCTTCGTTTTGGATGTTTATGGTTATCCCCCCAACTGCATTTACAAGGTCTTTGAACGCAGTGTAGTTGACGAGCGCAGCGTAGTGCACGTTCAAGCCCGTCACGTCCTGTACAACCGTTTGCAAATCTTCCATCCCGCCATTTGGATACACGGCGTTAATCTTGGCGTGCCCACCAGTGCCAGGCACTTTCACCCAAAGGTCGCGCGGTATACTCAGCATAAGAGCAGTGTTGTTTTTGGTATTTACACTTAGAAGCATAATAGAATCTGTCAGTTCGCCACCATTATGGCCGAGATCATCGGCAGAGTTTCCGGCGACGAGTATATTG
The DNA here is from genome assembly GCA_029549845.1 of bacterium. Classification (GTDB taxonomy): domain Bacteria; phylum Patescibacteriota; class Saccharimonadia; order Saccharimonadales; family UBA4665; genus JAGXIT01. The sequence continues at coordinate 1,151 of JAKPIL010000066.1, read as the reverse complement.
ACACGCCCATTGTCGTTCGCGAGGTTGGCCGGACGGAAAACACCCAAGATGCTCAGTGGGTTATTATTACCCGTAAGTTTCGCGATATCCTTGTAGAAACGGGCGCCCAGTCCAAGAACCGCTATAAGCAGTAGTATGCCGAACCATTTTGCGATCCGTCTTGCTAGACTACGAGGCTTACGCTGGTGTTTGGCGGCCTTCTTTTCTGCTTTTTTAGCGACTCTGGCGGCCTTGCGACGTTGGCGGCGACTCAGTCCAGGTTCATCGAGTGGTACGTATTTCTGCGCAGAACCATCTAGGTGATACTCAGCGCGTTCTGGCTGAGTTTGTGCTTGCGTTAAAACAGGGGAGGGGAGCGAACGTTTTGGCATATCTGGCAAGCCTACCGTCCTTCCCTGAGTAGGCGCTGAGTTCATCTCTGTCGGCCCATGCTTCGGCTGACGGAATCCAGGTTGACGCGGACGTTGTCCAGAGCCACTCAAGAAGCCATCTATACTCGTCGCCCGACGGGGCTGAAAACTATCATACTTTTCTGACATTGCTTACGGCTAGTATACCGCAAACCCCCTGCCCTTCCAAAGCGAAGCGAAGCAAAAAACTACCCTCCAGCGGTAACCAGAGGGTAGTTTTTTTTGACGGACTGATTACAGTAGCTGTAATTCTTCGTCTATGGCTAGGATGGCGGCGTCGCTGCATGGTACCAGCTCGTACGCCCACCCGCTGTTGATGGCAAATAGCATTCTGCCGTCCTTTCTTTTTTATTGTTTGTTTTTGAGGTGTTGGTGATACAACCTACATGGGTCATCTGCTGTGTATGCCGGTGTGTTTTAAGACCTTTTTGGGGTGTCCTGAACCGACCGGCGTTGTACGTTTGGGTACAGGAGCAGGCTCATTTTGGTTGTGATCGTTTTTGTTTTTCGGGAGCGTTGCTTTGTCTGTTGCAGACCGAGCTTGCGCCCTCAAAACTAATACAAGTATAGCAAAAAGCTTACGTTTTGTCAATATTTATTGTGTTATTACTATTACATTCTTCCCCTGCCCCTCGTATACTACCCATCATGGAAATCGCTTTAGCATGGGTTGCGTCGCTGGTCACGGCGGCCGAGGCTATCATCATAAAACTTGCGAGCAAATCGCTCGTGCGTAGCCCA
>JAKPIL010000041.1 GCA_029549845.1 bacterium | reverse complement strand
CTTACGAGCCTTGAGACCATCGCGCCGGTACGCGAATACCACGGGCTTATCGATATATACGCGGCAGACCCGTCGGCTGACCTCAAGGGTGCAGGAGCCGAATACGAACTCACTTGGTTGCCGGTAGGTGAGGTACGCACTATGCAGTTTGACCAGGCCGGTTCAGCGCCATTTGTGGTTGGCCATTTTCTTGACGGCAGCCTCGCCCAGCGCATGACATACATTGTGAGCAATTCTTAGCAAAGAGCCAAACGCACGTCGAACCCAGCTGCATTCGAGTGGCTGCTGTATACTAAAGATACTATGAAGAGTTTGTGGCGGATTGTGCAGTTTACGCGTGAGCTTTGGCCGTACTATGTCGGTGTGGCGGCTTTTTCGGTGTTGGTGGCCGCAACCACGCAGGTACAGCCGCTGCTTACAAAGACCATTGTCGATGAGGTCACGAAACTGGTCGGAAGCCACGAAGTGCGCACCAACGTGGTTATATGGGCAGTGCTGGGGATTTTTGTGGCCGATTTGGGGCAAAACCTGTTTAGCAACATCGGCGGTATCATCGGCGACCAGCTGCAGGCTCGTTTGCGCAAGACGCTTAGCGAGCGGTATTTTGCGCATTTGCTTAAACTGCCGCAGCGTTATTTCGACACCGAGCTCAGTGGCAAGGTGCTAAACCAGCTCAACCGCAGCATAGACCAAATAACCACCTTTGCCCAGGCATTCAGCAACAACTTTTTACAGTTTATATTTAGTACGGTACTGTCGCTCGTTATCATTAGCCTGTATTCGTGGCCGGTGGCGCTCATGCTCGCCACGTTGTACCCCATATTCATCTGGCTAACCATGCGCACCAGTGGCAAATGGCGTGAATACCAAACAGACATCAACCAACAGGCCGATGCTGCTACCGGCCGTTTTGCAGAAGCCATCGGGCAGGTCAAGGTGGTCAAAAGCTTTGGCCAGGAACGTCGTGAGCTCACGCATTTTCAACGGCGGTATCAGCGTATGATTGAACTCACCTGGCCGCAGAGCAAGCTGTGGCACGGCCAAGATTTTAAGCGCAAACTTGTTCTAAACGGAGCTATAGGCAAAAACGTGTTGGTTTTCGTCCCTCGCTCCGCGTATAAAGATACCAATTAACAAGTACTCTCTGGTGCTTACTCTCCATGCCTCTATGATGCTTCAGTCTAGTTCGGATTTGGCTGTTCACTCCACCCTCAACGTGGTTTGTTGTGCTAGGTAGTTCTGAGTGTGGTCGGTAGCTTGAACGGAGCACATCGTCCGTGACTTTCGTGAGCTGATGGTAGGCACTACGGAGCCGTTCATGGGTGTACCGCCATCTCCTCTCTCTGGGTTTAGGATGAGGCTTTATTGTTCGTTCATTAACGTAGTTTTGGTGCTGCTTGTACCAACGTTTCAATCTTTGCTTCCAATGCCTAGCCTGTCTTCGTGTCCTGACACAGAGCAAATCTTTGGTGAGTGCGAGCAACTCTTGTCCGGCGATTGACTCAGGATGCAACGTCAGTTTTGCTTTCACATTAAGCCAGATATGGAATCGACAGCGCTGTACAACCGTCCTTGGCCAACAGAGGGAAATAGCCTTCAGAAGGCCTTTCTGGCCGTCACAGACGACATAGGCCGGTGCAGGAAGCGAGCCGAGGAACGTAGCCCAGTACGCACTGCTTTCGTATGGTACCCACGTCCAGGCGATAACAAACATAGTCGTTCGGGCTATGAGACAGATCTGGTCACTGACACGGATACCATCGACAATGACACAGTGATGACATTCGCCCGTCAGTACACTTGGGACGGGCACATTCCAACACCATGCAGTCTGGTCACGAAACGTCCGATCAGGCATGCCCAGCTCGTCCTGTGAGGCCTTACTAAGTAACCAAGATACAAACCCCCTAAATACAAACGCATGGTGTAAATCTGGCCGTGACTTTGTGGCTGTTGTGCTACAAGCAGGACACCTCCATCGCTGCTTCCCAGCGCTTGTTTTACCCCACTTCTGGAGCTTGTTTTTACATGAAGAACAATAGCGAAAACCTCTCTGTTTCATAGACAAGTAATGTCTGCTGATAATACTTATGAGTCAATAACAGAGGGAAAACTGGCGAAAAACCAACACGAGGGTGCCTATAACTCTCTAAACGTCATATTTTTGGCTGTGTATGGGTATATTTGCCTTGAGGCGGTCAATGGCCGGTACGGGCTAGGGACGATGGTGCTTTTGCTGCAGTACGCGGCACTCATTCGCATGCCAATTTTTAGCATAAGCTTCATAGTCGACCAGAGCCAGCGCGCTGTTGCGAACACCCGTGATTATTTTGCTGCCATGGATGAAGCCACCGAATCATCTGCTACCGAGCATGGCGGCACGCTTGAGGTTACGCGCGGCCAAGTGAAGTTCACAGAGGTCGTTTTTGGATATGAGGTGAAACAGCCGGTTTTGCGTGGACTGAGTTTTACGCTCGAACCGGGAACTAAAACAGCACTGGTGGGCGAAAGTGGTGAGGGCAAAACGACCATTACCAACCTGCTGCTCGGGCTCTATGTGCCGCAAAATGGGAGCATCGCAATTGACGGTCAAGATATTTCGCAGGTGTCACGTGCTAGTCTGCGAGCCGCTTCGTCGGTCGTGTTCCAGGAACCGGCGCTGTTTAGCGGAACCATTTATGAAAACATCGCTTACGGGCGGCCAGACGCATCGAAGGCAGAGGTGGAGGCTGCCGCCCGCGCAGCTAACGCGCACGAGTTTATTTCTAAGTTCGAAAAAGGATACAAGGCAGAAATAGGTGAGCGCGGCCTGAAACTCAGCGGTGGGCAGAAGCAGCGCATCGCCATCGCGCGGGCGCTCCTGAAGGACGCCCCCATCCTCATTCTCGATGAGGCGACGAGTAGTCTCGACAGCAAAAGTGAGCACCTGGTGCAGGAAGCGCTTGAGCGGCTCATGAAAGGCCGGACCACCCTCATCATTGCGCACCGGCTGAGCACAATTCAATCGGTCGATACCATCATTACCCTCAAGAACGGGCGCCTAGAAGAACAAGGCTCGCCAGATGAGCTCGCGCAAACGAGTGGTATATACGCCGAGCTTCTCAGGTTGCAGCAGGGTCACACATCATCCGCCGCAAAACGCCTCAAGCGCTACGAGCTGCAAGCCTGACACGTACTTGTACTGGCAAAAGGGTTGTGTCAAAATGGAGTGAACGTAATGGAGGGTTTATATGTCGTCAACGCGTCTTCGCGATAGGATTTTTGCAGGGTTTGGGGCTTTGCTATTTTTGGTAACGGCTTCTGCGTTCACCATCGGGGTTGTTGTAGACATGGTGCAGAAAAAAGACGCACCGACACAAACTACACCACAGAAGGAAGAAATCCTCCCTGTACCAGAAGTGTATAAACCAGAAGGAGATGTCACCGAACTGCAAACAACCGACCTCACCGAGGGTACGGGCGATGCGGCTAAAAAGGGAGATACGGTTGTGATGAAATACTACGGTACGCTCGCAAGTGACGGCACCGTATTTGATGAAAATTACACCAAAGATACAGCCTATACACTTAAGCTCGGTAACGGTGAAGTTATATCCGGATGGGATCAAGGCCTGGTTGGCATGAAAGCAGGCGGCGTGCGGCGTCTTGTTATCCCGAGTGACCTTGCCTACGGCGAAGCCAGTCGTGGGAACATACCGGCCAATGCCGACCTTGTCTTTGCTGTGAAGCTCGTAAGGATTCAGAAATAATGGCCGCGCTCGCAGATTTTACCCCAGTCGATGCTGTGCCAGAGTTACAGACCACTGACCGCGTTGAAGGCACGGGCGACGCCGTGCAGCCTGGCGCGACGGTTACGTGTCATTACACCGGTGCTATTGCTAAGTCCGGCGAAGTTTTCCAGAGCTCGCGCGATTTTGGCCGCCCCATCAGCTTCCCGCTTAGCGGCGTTATCGCTGGCTGGACCGAGGGTGTACCTGGCATGAAAGTCGGTGGTACGCGCCGCCTACATATTCCGGCCGCAAAAGCGTACGGCAGTAACCCACCGTATGGCAGTGGCATCCCGGCCGACGCCGACCTCGTCTTCGACATCGAGCTCGTGTCGATAGACGCTTAAGCTACATGTTGACTCGGGCGCGCTCGTTAATAAAATGACCAAGCACCAAATGACAACGACCAATCAAGGCACAAATTCCCAAATGCCTGAATGAGCTTCATTGGGGCTCGACATACCTTCATATTCGGGATTGTGTCATTCGGTCATTGCCTGGTCATTGGTGCTTGCGAATTGGTCATTCCAGAGTGGCGGCGGAGAGGCAAGCCTCTCCTAAACATATGAGCAAAGCGAACGAGGCGACAGCCGAGCTTCAGGGAGAGGAGCGGGCGATTTGAATTCACTTCAAATCGCGCAAGCGGAGAGGTAAGCCTCTCCTAAAAAATTATGAGCGCAGCGAACCGAGCGGTAGCGAAGGCTTCAGGGAGTGGGCAAGCCGTTCGGATTCAGTCCGAACAGCGAAGCGGAGAGGCAAGCCTCTCCTAGGCATATGAGCAAAGCGAACGAGGCGACAGCCGAGCTTTAGGGAGGGGGCGGGCGATTTGAATTCACTTCAAATCGCGCAAGCGGAGAGGCAAGCCTCTCCTAGAAATGTATACAAAAACACAATATATAGCGGCATTGACTTTAACATAAGCACCATATATACTCATAGATACAGTTTTGTCATAGTCTCTCAAACAAAAAACTGCTACAATAAAACACCGTTACGTACTCAAGTGGAGGGGTATCTCATGGTCAAAAACATTACAATTTTTACTACTAAAACGTGCGCATACTGCCCCATGGTCAAGAAATATCTTGCCGCCAAAGGCCTCGCGTATGAAGAAGTCAATCTAGACGATGAACCACATCGTCAGCAAGAAGCCCTAGCTATTTCTGGTGCTCTGACCGTTCCTGTGACGGTGGTGACCAAGCATGACGATTCCCGTGAAGTGGTCGTTGGGTATAACCTGGCTAAGCTTGCTCCTGCAATCGCGTAAGCGACCAAATTCGAAATTCTAATTTCTAAATCCGAAACAAGCACGAATGACTGAATCTGAAAATCCAAAACGATACGACCTAGAGGAACGGACATTTGCGTTTGCCCAGAGTATAAGGGAACATTTCAGAGAGAACAAGCCAGCATACTTAGACATCGATGACGCCAAACAACTCATCCGCTCGTCAGGATCGGTTGCAGCTAACTACATAGAGGCAAACGAAAACCTCAGTAAAAAAGATTTTGTGATGAGGATAAAGATTTGCCGCAAGGAGGCAAAAGAGTCTGTTCTGTGGGCGCGTTTGTTAAAAATGCCCGATACCTATGGCCAGGAAGCGACTGAACTAATGAAAATCTTCGGTGCGATTTTAGAAAAGTGCAAATGAATTTTGCCTTTTATATATTTGAATTTAAAATTTGTTTAGTATTTAGTATTTAGTGCTTAGCATTTAAGGAGGTGATATGGCGGAACGTACAAAAGAAAACTCACATACCGTTGTTATGATAGGTGCCGGGCCGGCTGCCCTGAGCGCGGCCATATACACCACGCGGGAAGATATAGACACGCTACTCATAGAAAAGGGCGTACCTGGTGGGCTAGCGGCGGTAACCGACTGGGTCGATAACTACCCAGGGTTTCCCGATGGTTTGGCAGGTCTGGAACTAGCTGGTAACTTGCAGAAGCAGGCAGAGCGCTTTGGCGCGGTTATAGATTACGGCGAGGTCACGGCGCTTCATGACGAGGGCGAATGGAAACGGCTCGAAACAACGCTGGGTGATATATACGCCAAGGTTGTGCTTGTAGCCACCGGAAGCGATTATAAAAAGCTGGGCATTCCGGGTGAGGCCGAATACTACGCCCGCGGCGTGCACTACTGCGCAACCTGCGACGGTGCGTTCTACCGTGAAAAGCGCCTGGTGGTTGTCGGTGGCGGCAACAGCGCTGTGCAGGAGGCTATGTTCCTGACCCGCTTTGCAACACACATAGACCTCATGGTGCGCAGCACGCTCCGTGCGAGCGAGGTGCTCCAAAAGGAACTGCAAAAGTTTGTGAGCGAGGGCAAGATTACCGTGCACCTTGCAACTACCACCGATGAAATCGTTGGTGATGCAGATAACAAAGTCGTCCAAGTGAAGGGAACAGATACCAAAAGTGGCAATGAGGTAAACATAGACACCGACGGCGTCTTTGTGTTTGTGGGGCTTAAGCCAAACAGCGAGTTTCTGGGCGGGCAGCTTGAGACCGACGAGATTGGCCTTATAAAGTCAGACGAAAACCTTATGACCAG
>JAKPIL010000036.1 GCA_029549845.1 bacterium | reverse complement strand
AAGCATGTATATACCGACTTCGTAGTGCTTGGTCCAAAGTTCTATCTGGGCAAGCACTTGGTTGCTGAAGCTGTTGCTCATGACAAAGCTTGGGTGCCCAGTGGCGCAGCCAAGGTTTACAAGTCGACCCTCGGCCAGCAGGATAATCCGGTGGCCGTCCGGAAAGGTGTACATATCGACTTGGGGCTTGATCTCCTCATGGGTAATACCCGGCATCTGCTGCAAGGCAGCGACCTGAATCTCAACATCAAAATGCCCTATATTGCAGACGATAGCCGTATCTTTCATGGATTTCATGTGGTCAAGGGTGATGATGTCACTGCACCCCGTGGTTGTCACAAATATATCGCCCTCTGCCACGGCGTCCTCCATGCGGACAACCTCGTAGCCCTCCATCTGGGCTTGCAAGGCACATATGGGGTCAATTTCGGTCACTAGCACGCGGCAGCCATACGCAGCCAGGGACTGCGCCGAGCCTTTGCCGACGTCCCCGTAGCCCGCTACGACGGCTACTTTGCCAGCGAGCATAATATCGGTGGCACGTTTAATGCCATCGACCAGCGACTCACGGCAGCCATATTTGTTATCGAACTTACTTTTGGTGACGGAATCGTTCACATTTATAGCAGGGAGTTTGAGTTCGCCCTTTTCAAGCATCTGGTACAGATGGTGCACGCCGGTTGTCGTTTCCTCGCTGACACCTTTTATGTCTTTGAGCAGTTCTGGGTGCTTTGTGTGCACGAGCTGCGTGAGGTCGCCGCCATCATCGAGCAGCATATTGGGGCCTTTGCCGCCCGCAAAGTTCAGTGTTTGTTCGGTGCACCACCAGTATTCTTCTTCGGTTTCACCCTTCCACGCAAACACGGGCACTCCGGCTGCGGCAATTGCGGCCGCGGCCTGGTCTTGCGTACTAAATATATTGCAGGAAGCCCAGCGAACCTCCGCGCCTAGATCAATCAGGGTCTCTATGAGTACCGCCGTCTGGATGGTCATGTGCAGCGACCCAGCAATCCGTGCGCCCTTGAGTGGCTGGGAGGCTTTGTATTCCGCTCTGAGCGCCATCAACCCCGGCATTTCCTTCTCTGCCAAGCGTATTTCTTTGCGTCCCCATTCGGCCAGGGCAATATCTGCAATTTTGTAATCTTCCATGGGTTCTCCTGTCATTCTTCTATTTCATCAAAGGGCACCTGTTCGTCAAAGACCGCCTCATAGCGCTCGGCTATCTGCTGGCGCGTTGGCGCGTGCGACTGTGTACCAAGTGTTTCAATCCCAAAGCTAGCACACACTGCGCCCAGCTGGCCACAGGTCACGAGCGGCCAGTCACGTGCATAGCCATATAAAAATCCTGAGCGGTACGCATCACCCGCGCCGGTTGGGTCGGCGACGTTGGTTGGTGGGGCGGCGCCAATTTCGATTGGTTCGGCCAGGCTTGCTCCTTCTATTCGTGATCCGTTTGGTCCATATGTCGTTACTACAAGCGGGACTGACGTGATGATTGACTCGATAGGGCGGCCAGTTCTTTTGCTAAGCACATGCAGTTCGTACTCGTTGAGTATCAGCACTTCGGCGGCGTCGAGGCCGGCCCGTAAATCTTCGGCTGGGGCATTGCTGACCTGCTGACCAATGTCGTAGCAGAGCGTTAACTCAAACTGCTCACATTCCTGGATCTGGCGGCGCATTGCCTTGGGGTCGTGCGGCGAAAGAACAATGATGGGGCTATGGTCTTTCCAGTGCTTCAGGCTCAGCGTGTCGCTATCGAACATAGCACCAGGGTAAAAGCCACCTACTTGGTTTTGGTCACGATCTGTGATGACATTGAACGACGCAGTTGGCAGCTCGCTTTCATATACATGCGCTATGTTTACCCCGTGGTGCGCCAGCTCTTCCATGTACACAAGGCCGTCTTTGCCCACAGAGCCAAGCAGATACGGCTCGTCGCCCAGCAGGGTAAGTCCATATGCAATGTTCGCAGCGACGCCTCCGTGGCTGTCGGTGAGGGTGTCAAGAAATATAGAAACAGACACACTTTCGAGCTTCTCTGGGTGCAGATGGTCACTGTAACGCCCACCAAAACTCATAATACGATCAATCGCAATTGAACCAGTCAGGACAATAGGTCTTGCGTTCATAGGTATAAGTATATCGGTCGCGGAGTGAATCACCAATGTTCGCTGGTATACTATGGGAGCATGTCTACGACTACAAAACAGAGCAAAGCGCGAAAGTCAAAAGACAGGGTAGGCCTGGCTGGCGTTCGCGGCGCCCAAAAACCCCGATGGCTGGAATACGCAGTAGCGTTTACGCTCGCAGTGGTGCCATTTCATGCATTTTTGACGGTTTGGGCGTCAACTGTCTTTGGTCACTACACGTTGCTGCGGTTGTGGCCCGAGCTCGTTATGGTTGCGCTGAGCGTTTGGTTTTTTGCGAGTGGTCAGTTTCCGGTGGTTTGGCGCGAGCTGTCCCGCCGCGGTTTGGCACGTGTTATTGCCGCCTGCCTCCTCTTAAATGCGGTCTACTACCTTGTCACATTGTTCCGTGGGGAGGCAGGGGTACAATCTGCCAGTTACGGGCTTCTGCTGAATACCCGCCTCATGGTGTGGTTCGTGCTCGTCTATGTGGTTGCGCGCCAGAGCAGTTGGCTTGCCCAGAAATGGCAGAAGATTGTGTTTATACCGCTTGGGATTGTATCTGTCTTTGCGCTGCTACAGTTTTTTATCTTGCCGGCTGACTGGTTGCGTCACTTTGGCTACGTCAAGGATGTAACGATTACCCCCATACAAACCATCAACCAAGATACGTCCACAGTGCGTGCACAATCGTTCCTGCGAGGGCCAAACCCACTTGGCGCGTACGTGCTGCTCGGCATCGGTTTGCTATGGGCGGCTCGTCTTGTGCCGCGCCGCCGCGCCGCCCTGCTTGTGGTATCTGCCGCCGCGCTTGTTGTTAGTTCCTCACGTAGTGCATGGCTGGGGCTAGTCCTCGCGGGCGCAGCGTGGCTGGGGGCAACAAGAGGTTTTGTGCGAGGGAGGCGAACCGTCATGGTGGCGCTGGCAGGTGTGCTTGCGACGCTCCTGGTTGTCATCCTAC
>JAKPIL010000017.1 GCA_029549845.1 bacterium | reverse complement strand
TATCAATAGATTTGCAGCGAAAATAAAACCTTGCATGTGGCTTTAATATTCTAGAAACCTCGTCTACAACTTTTTTGGTAACAGTATCCGAAAAATAATGAATGGAAAGGTGTGCATATACAACATCGAAGGTAGCCGATTTATAGGGTAGCGTTTGCGAGATATCTACTACGGCAAAGTTGACCCCTTCGTATGACAAAGCACTGTTTTGCTCAATTACGACCTCCGAGAAATCAATTGCTTCGACCAGATGACCCTTTGAAGCAAAGTAACGAGCATCCGCGCCTATACCGCAACCCATATCCAATACTCTGCTGTTTTGGCTAAAATCTTCTTCAGCATTTACCGCAAATTGCATGGGGTTATTCTTGTAAGCAGCGTGTTCGCCTCGTCCGTGTTTTTCATCCCACATCTTTTTTTGGTCAGGATAAGTCATACCTACATTGTACCAGCTACAAGTAGCCGATTATGCCGATACATGTCAGGTAGGAGATAAAGAACATGCTCTGGAGCAAGTAAAACTTCTCGTACATACCTTTTACGCTGTAAAGAATGAGGATAAGTAGAACTTCGGTAGCTGCGCCCGCAAATGCAATTCCACTCCCAATTGTTCCTCTTGTATAAATAGCGTGAAGTAATAGCGTAAAAGGTAATAGCCCAGCCATGACATATGCCGTAGCCGCATGAATCATACCCTGCCATCTACCCTTATGGTGAGGTATAAGTGCAAGGATAGCAGAGCAAGCACATGTAAGGAAAAGTACGGCGCGCATCAAAATTGGATAATCATATTGTGGGATGAGCCACTGTGTAAAATATACGCCGAGTAAGCCTGTCGCGATGAGCAGCCCGACCCCGAAAATCCAGGTCGTTGAACGCCGTGCCGAGGCATGCAAACTAATAGAACAGTGACTGCCAAACCGCTCTCTACTGAACACATATCCCAGTGCCGACACCATAACAGCAGCGCCCAGGAACAAGTAATCTCTAGGTAAAATAGCTAGGTGCATATTCACCGGGTAGGTCTGGTATGCGGCGAAGCCCATCATGAGTGAAGTGAGAATAAAAAATGCCATTTGGGCAGCCCAAAAGTGTTTGAACTTTTGCATGTAATTCCAAGCGGAAATGACCAACAGTAGCGCCGTATAGCCAACAATCCAGCCAATATAAACATGCGAGTACGTAGCAAAAAGCACACAAAACAGCATGTAGCCTGCCGCCATTGCCCATGCAAAAAACTGGTGTCTGTCATGCAGGTTCAGTGAGCTATGGTCAGTTTTGGCAGATAGCAATGCCGCCTGCAATACATCGAGCACTGCCGCCACTATTAGCAACGCCGAGGCAGCACCCAGTACATCAAACGATACGAGCGCAAAAGCAATGAAACATAGCGCCCCTAGTAGGTGAACAATTTGGTGTGTTCGAAGCAACTTTGGGCTAGCCGACGCAGATTCACTTATACTGGCGAGCTTGTCGCTTTTTTGCCGTGCCATACATATGACGAGAACGTGCCAAACATTTACCCCTACCAGCGGCAAGAGCAGCAAGATACCGCGCATTACTTACATCTCGCCCAGTTATCGTCTATTAGGGTATTACTTATGAGTTTCGTGGTGGAAGGGTTCATACTCTGCCAAGCCACTACAGACTCTCCTGCATGTAGTCCGCAACCATTTGCACAATTTCACTCACATCAGCATTACAACCCTTAAAGACTATGTGGTCAAGCACCTCAGGGCCAAACTCGCGGAATGCTTCGCTAATAAGTGCGTGGACAAATGACTGGGTAGCGCCTGTCACCCCGCTGAAATCGATCGTTAAATCTTCCCGCGCGCGTAATGTCGGCAACACAACTGTGTTGCGTAATGTTGCTGCGGTATCTTTATTCTCTGCAAAAGCACCGGCTTTTTCCTGAACGACAATGACATTCATGGTTCAAACCTCACCTTCTTATACCTTGCCTTCTTTCTTTCCCGAACTGCTTGGCTCAATGTCATACGCATAGCTTCAAGCAAGATATTGAAGGCATCATTTGTATCAAGCGATATATCGATCCCTACCACCGTGCCCTGCCAATACGGTAAGCCTACTTTTTCAGAATGCCTGTCGCGATCAGGATTAGCATACAGCTTAATGTTTTTCGTAAGAGGTTGCTTCAACAACTTGTACATAGCGTCACCGCTATACAGCATGAAAAAGTTACGATTGTTAGCGGCTATTGATTTGATGAAGAATAAGCCAGCTCCCACGTTATCGACGGTTCCACCCTCGCGAAATGTCGTCCCCGTAATCCCTGGCGTCAAAGCAAGTTTCAGTGCCTCCATATCTGTCCACGCGGGATGAGAGTTATTGATTGTGCGCTTAATACCCACTCCCGTATCTGCGATACCGATTCGTATGATATTACTTTTTTTGTGATACTGGGCAGCAACGATTGCGCCGTTTGGGGCACCGGAGTGCTCAAGAACATTGCGTATAAGTTCACTTAGGACATAGTTTATAGCCTTTGATTGTTCTGGTTGTAGGTGAAGCAATGGGATAACGTCTGTAATAAAGCGGCTCTGCTCATCTGCGGTACGTATTTGGGACAACGGCACAAACCTCCCAGATGGGTCTAGCTCCGTAATATGTATGCCCGCATCCACCCCAAGCATTTCAAAGAGCTTCATCCGCTCGAAATAGCCTCGAGAGCTAGCTGTAATACTATCGACGCTTACATTGCCTTTCGGTACAGTCAATCCTTTAGCCGCAATCATTGCGAGTACTACCGGGTGTACACTCATCCAGGTATCGTGCGTCGTGATATCTAGGTTCTCGGGGTTTGACATATCAAAACCAGTGATAAAAGGGTCTATGTTACCGATGAATACCGAGTTTGATATATAGCATTTCACATCTTCATTTTACCGGGAATGGTATGTTTTGTCAATATACCGGGATTCCCGGTAGAAATGGAATGAGCAGTATTCCCGGCACTGTTACAATTCGCCCCAGTTGTCGCCTATGCTTGTGTCTACGGCGAGCTTCACCGAAAGCGCGGGGTATATAGCTTCCATGGTGGTTCTGAGAATCTCGGCGACCTCTTTAGCATCCTGCTCGGCACATTCCACCAGTATAGAATCGTGAATCTGTAGCAGTTGACGCGGCTCCTCATGACTCATGTCTCTTGACTCATGTCTCTTGAGCGAAAATGCTTCGAGTTTTTGCTCCACTGCCACCATCGCCAGTTTCATCAAGTCTGCCTCGGTGCCCTGTATGGGCATGTTCATCGCCGCACGCTCGGCGCCACTGCGCACCATAAAATTGCTCGACTGGATGTCGGGCATTGGCCGGCGACGACCGAGTAGTGTTTCTACATAGCCATCCTGTTTGGCCTGTTCTTTCAGGCTATTTAGGTAGCCCAGCAGCGGCGCACGTACTTTGAAGTATTCGTCTATGAAAGACTTTGCCTGCGTAAAATTCATGCCCGTTGCGGCCGCCAGGCCATGCGGACTCATGCCATACAGCACCCCAAAATTGATGGTTTTTGCGGCCGAGCGCATCTGTTTTGTCACGTCTTCTGGACTCCGGCCATACACTTCGGCCGCCGTGGTAAGGTGGATGTCTGCGCCGCGGTTAAACATGTCTACCATGGCCCCGTCACCACTC
>JAKPIL010000183.1 GCA_029549845.1 bacterium | reverse complement strand
GTCATAAAAGCATTCTATGTATACATCTTGGCATCAAAAGCTCGCGGTACGTTGTATATTGGCGTAACCAGTAGCCTTGAACGTAGGTATTTGAACATGCCACTGGGCAGAATTCAGATAGCTTTACGCAAAAATACAAAGTAAAGCGGCTCGTCTATTTCGAAACGTGCGATACCGCAGAACAGGCTATTACTAGAGAAAAACAGCTCAAAAATTGGCATAGACAGTGGAAAATCAATCTCATAGAGTCTATAAATCCAAAATGGGATGACCTGAGCAAGAGGTACGGCATAGATGCTGAAACAAGTTCAGCATGACGTAGAGCCTTACCTCTGTTAGAATACTAGTATGAGTAATATTGAGATTAGTCGGGCGGAGCGGTTGGATCAGCGCGTAGTGGCTATGCTGCCACAGCTCAGTCGGGCGTATGCCGCAAAGCTTATCGAAACGAAACGCGTATCTGTTAATGGTGAGTCCCAGGTGAAAGCCGGCTATAAAATGCGCGCTGGTGACGAGGTCACCGTAGACTATGACGAGGCGCAAGAAGCGCTGATTCCCGATATAGAGCTCGAGGTGCTATACGAAGATGATGATTGTGTAGTCATCTACAAACCGCTCGGTCTTCTGACGCATAGCAAGGGCGCATTTAACCCAGAGGCCACAGTCGCCACCTGGCTCCGCCAACGGTGTGAAAGGATAATCCTCTCACACGAGTCTGCCGATGAGTCGGATGTGAAAGGATTATCCTCTCACACGAGCAGGGCAGGGATTGTGCATAGGCTGGACAGGGCCACAAGCGGTGTCATGATATGTGCCAAAACACCAGAGGCACTGAGCTGGCTGCAAAAGCAATTTGCGCAGCGTCGAACAAAGAAAACCTATCTGGCTGTCGTGAATGGCAGTATGAACCCTGAGGCGGCCATTATAGATATGCCCATAGAACGCAACCCAAAGGCTCCGGCGACATTCCGTGTTGGAGCGCAAGGTAAGTCAGCCCGAACAACATATAGGACGCTCCGCACTAACGGAACGTATAGCCTTCTAGAGTTGAAACCCGAAACAGGGAGGACTCACCAGCTCCGCGTCCACTTGGCACAACAGGGTCATCCCATAGTTGGCGATACGCTGTATGGCGGCGAGCAGGCAGAAAGGATGTGCCTACACGCCGCCGAGCTCGAGCTGACCATACCAGCTGGCCATGAACGCAAAGTATTTCGTACAGATATGCCAGCCGCATTTGAGGAAAAGCTACAGGCATGAACACCGGTCTGCTCCTGCATGATGACACGCGTGCAGCGCTAGAAACATACATAGCCGCGCCCGCCCAAGCCGTTCTGCTCCAAGGCGTAGAGGGTGTGGGCAGATCTATACTGGCCCGTGAGCTGGCCGCTCAGTTACTCAGTATTGCGCCTGAGCGCCTGGAGCAACATGCGTATGTGAGAATCGTAGAGCCTGACGGTACCAGCATAAATATTGCGCCCGTTCGTGAGCTTGCGTCATTTGTGGCATTGCGCGTACCAGGCAGTGCGGTTATAGCGAGGGTAATCATCATCTGTGACGCCGATACCATGACCAGAGAAGCGCAGAACGCACTGCTAAAGCTACTTGAGGAGCCACCCGAGCGGACGGTACTGCTACTGACGGCGTCACACCCTAAGCAACTTTTGCCAACCATTCTTTCACGGCTTCAGAAGGTATCTGTGCGGCTGCCTGCTGCAGAAGCGGTGAAGCAGTATTTGGTTGGTCAAGGGCATGCAGCGGCAGACGTAGACCGCGCCTGGTTGCTCTGTGGTGGTAGCATGGCCCGCGCGCTCAGTTTGCTGCAGCCAGATAGCGAGGGCTCTACGAGCGAGCTTGCCCTTGTGCGCAGCGTGCTGGCGGCTGACCAGTTTACGCGCCTTACACTTATAGATAGTGAGCTTAAAGATAAGCAAAGAGCCCGCGAGTTTGTACGCACTGTTTCGGCGGTTGCATCATCGAGCATGAACAGACCTGCGCAAGAGGAAAAAGTGGTTCTGCGGTGGCAAAAAGTATTGTCTGCAGCATACACTGCAGAACAGGCGCTAGGAAAAAACGCCAACACCAAACTTGTACTCACAGAGCTTATGCTGAATTTGTAATGTGCTATACTGTACGGAAGTTATGTACGAACTTCTTGCAGTCAGCGCATTCGGTTTTATGGGGTTGCTTTATACGCGGAAAAGTCCACATGATGAATCCGACATTTCGCGTAAGGTAGGCGACAGAATCGGTAAATTGTGGGATATAGCCCACCAGGGCATGCGTGAAAACCGCTTCCTTCGTGCCGAAAAGGCGCTTCTGACCATCCTAAAAATTGACGAAAAGAACGCCGCCGCCTACAACCGTCTTGGCATATTGTACGCCAAACAAAAAGAATACCGCGACGCCATAGATTGCTTTGAGATCGCCAGTAGTATTGAAGCAACGCCATCGAGCCTCCATAATCTGGGGCTTATTTATTACGAGACAGAGAACTACGAAAAGGCAGGCATAGCCTTTGAGCAAGCCTTAAAGCTGGAAGAAAACCTTGCCGCTCGTCATGTCGCGTACGCCAAAGTGAATGAAAAGCTTGGGAATGAAAAGCTTATGTTCGCGTCCTTGCACCGTGCAATAGAACTTGAACCAAACGAAGAAACCTATTCACTTTTGCAACGGGCTTACCTAGAACGCGGCATGGATGCCGATGCAGATATGATAGCCGAAAAGCTTAAGACGCTCATAGTTCCATCGGGCAAGCAGCGCCGAATCCTCCGCCCCCGAAAAGTTGTCATTTAGCAAACAACTCAGGACATGCTTCCTCGAGAAAGGCATATTCCTCGGGCCAGCTTAGTGTACGCGCAAGCGTATCTGGCGGCACCCAGTCTGCTGTAACGCTATCTGGTAGTACGGGCTTGAGCACATTTTCTGTGGTCGCATACAGATACATGTGAATATGCTTTATGGTATCTACCGAGGCGGATGCAGCAGAAATGTGGCCAGGACGCTTGAGCACACCAAGGCTACGGATAAAAGTGAGTTGCTGGAGGCCAGTCTCTTCGTGAATCTCTCGTCGGGCGGCTTCTTCAAAGGACTCTCCGGGCTCAAGGCTGCCTTTGGGAAGCACCTGGAGACCGAACTCGTTTGTAACTACTGCCACCATGCCTGTTCGTTCATGGATAACAATGCCCCCAGCCTTATCTATAGTTTTCATGTTCGTAGCAGCCTTTGCAAAATACGCTACTTTGCCGACTTCGTGGAAGTTTTTTCCGTAGCGGGTATTTCGGTCGTCACCCAAACGTCATCGTCTCGACATTCATAGGTGAACTTGTCATATTCTTTAAAATCAGCACTAACTTTAAAGTTGTTCGTGATTTCCCACTTAACTTTCCGCATTGGTTTGCCGCAAGTTGGGCATTTCATAGCAACATTGTATCATGACGTGCAGGGCAAATATTGCAGCTACCGGTCTCTTGTGAGGAAGAATCTCTAGGGAATACCTGTCGTTACGGTGCATTATTTCACCATTTTTGATGCATGGAACACATACACATAACGTCATGTTACGAAACCTTGCCAACCCACCTCTGTTTTGATAGACTTATGCAGGCTCATCACGGTGGGTGGTATATTAATTTGTTATACTTTGTAGATGACATGTCAACATTGCGGGAGCGAGCTCACGGGAGCCGCTAAGAAGTACTGCAACAACACCTGTCAAGGCGACGCAGAACATGCGCAATACATTCGCAAATGGCGACAAGGGTTGGTTGATGGCAACAGAGGAAAGAGCGCACGAGCCCTTTCGCGTCACATCATTCGGTATGTTCACGAGAAGTACGGACAGCGGTGCCAGAAATGCGGCTGGTCTGAAGTAAACCCGGTCACGGGCAAAATTCCGCTCGAAGTTGACCACATAGATGGTAACGCAGACAACAACCGCGAGGAAAACCTCCAGCTACTGTGGCCAAATTGCCATGCTTTGACTGCAAACTACCGAAATCTAAACAAAGGATCAGGTAGAGAATGGCGCAGAATCAAGTATAATAAAAACACTTAGGCCGCCTTAGCTCAGTGGTAGAGCAACACTTTTGTAAAGTGAAGGTCGTCGGTTCGAATCCGACAGGCGGCTCCAGTACATTTATATGCAGGGTTAGTGAAGCGGTCAAACACGACAGACTGTAAATCTGTTGGCTTATGCCTTCGGAGGTTCGAATCCTCCACCCTGCACCAACTCGCCGCGATAGCTCAGTGGTAGAGCACCTCCATGGTAAGGAGGGGGTCCTGGGTTCAAATCCCAGTCGTGGCTCCAGTTGAAAACTTGACAAAACATAAGTTGTTTGATATTTTTAAATATAGTAAGCGCTTTGGCGTTACAAAACCAAAACACTTACCATTGTTTGACCAAGAGGAATGTGAATAAAATAGCAAACCAAAACGGTCGAAATCCGTAAACTATCGTTAGCAAAAACTAGCGAACAGGTTTACTAAAACCTTCTCAATGTTCCTGCAGGAAGCAAAAATACCGAGCTGATCACTCGGTATTTTTGTATATCGTCATTAGTGCTGTCCCAACTCCTAATAATAACGTGCACGTACGTGCTAGTTATTTGATAGTTTGGTATATACGAGTGATTTCGTGGGGAGATATGGTTTACAGAGATAGTTTTATCTGTTAGAA
>JAKPIL010000123.1 GCA_029549845.1 bacterium | reverse complement strand
CTGTTAATTTTGCCGTCCCAGCCGAAAGTGTCACCGCATACTGGTTGTCGGAGTCCAAAGCCTTGCCGTAATCGTGCAACCACACCATCACCTCCACGAGTTCACGATCAGCCTCTGGGTACTTATCGCACAGTTCCAGCGCTATACGCTCCACAATTTCCAAATGCCACCGCACAAACCACTCGTGGTGCACAAAACTCGGGTCAGCCGAGACCTCCCGCACGTGCGCTTTCCAGGCTTCAATCATATCTCTCATACACACTCATTGTAGCAGGATGGCTAGACTTCTTTACACTGCCAAGCAACTGGTTCTGTCGTAACGAGAACTCTATCGGCTATGCCCCACTCACGTTTAAAGTCACGCGTAGCAAGCACGAGCTGCCGCTGGAACAATACAAGCCCCGAGACAACTTCAGGCTCACCGTACTCAAGTCCCCGAGCTGCTTGTACTAAACGAAACTCTTTTTCGGCTGCCGACACCCCGATACGACCCAACGTTTCAGCAATATACGCGCTGCATGTTTCACGCTCGTATGGTCGTACTATCACGCTTACATCGCCCGTAGGCAAAGCAAACGAACTCGCAACAGATTCACGTACCCCGACAGCATACGAACAAACCGCTTCGGGCGTTAGTTCTCTGCTGTGATCAATCAAGATGGTTGGCATCTTTACTCCTTTATGACTACATTTGTTTTTCTAGTGTAAGTATTGCATAATACTCTACGTTATGTTAAACTGTTCATCATGTTGAACAAAAAGGACACTATTTCATATTTGCGCAGCTTGGGACTGTCACACGATGAGGCAAAAGTATACCTCGAGCTACTCAAAGCACCGGCCAGCCATCTTGAACTGGCGCGGACGACAGGCGTCAATCGAACAAAGGTGTATCGAATTATCGATGATCTGGAGAAGCGCAGTTTAGTCACTGCCCGTACAGATGACCGAGGCACCTTACTCACCGCCAGCGACCCAGCTACGCTCGAAGTCGGCATCGTAAACCGTGAGGAGACAGTAAAATCGCAACGTCAGGTATTCCAGCATTTGTTGCCCTCTTTACAAGCGCTGCAGCAGAACACGAACAACCCACATATGTTCAGCGTACAAACCTATGATGGCACTGATGGTTTCAAGCAAATGCTCTGGCACGAGCTCAAAGCAGAGGGAGAAATACTCATTTTTGGTAGTGGCAGTCTCGAGTCACTCGTTGAGAGCCACCGCTGGGCAGAAAAACATCGCCAGCGAAGCGTGGAAGTCGGGCAAACTATCAGAGAGCTCATTAACCCGGGCGAAAAAATAGATGATTTCACCCAAAATGATGATTTTGTGGCCATTTACAACCGTCGGATACTCCCCGTTGAAACCCTTGTCATGCAACACCAGGTTGTCTTGTATAACAATACCGTTGCAAGTTACTGGTGGAGAGATGGGCAGAAAGTAGGAGTAGAAATCATAAATAAGATGAATGCACAGATGATGCGTCAGATGTTTGAACACTATTGGAATATCGCCGAATAATACTCACTGAGTGACTCGACGGCGGTAGATGATTATGAAAACCAGGAAAAGATTGGCAATGAGAATATACAGTGGGTACACTATCTGCGCAAAACTGAGTGAACCAACCGCCAGGAAGCCAAGCAGCCCCGCAACACTCCCAAGGAACCATGTGCTCAACGTTTCTGTTTCTGGCGCGTGCCACGTTTTGGCTATCGTCAGACTGTAGCCAATCAAATCAACACCTATGATAATCAGCAGTGCCACAAGTGGACTGTGCAACATGTACGAAACTGCCATCCCAGCCGCCGCAACAAACAACGCCGCCGTGTCTCGTAGCTTAAACGCGCCATAGCCATATCGCAAAGACAAAGATGCAATGGTACCACAACCCATAACACTGGCTATAGTCATCGCGACCGACCACGTAGCCCCTGCTTGGAACTGCGCAATGGTGGCCATGATGCCAAGCCCAAGCCACACCCACCACGTAGCTCGTTCGGGCTTGGTTTTGTGCCGCAAAATATCTCGAATGTACGGCACACCGCACACCGCCATCAACAGCCCCGAAAGTAAACCTAGCCCCGTCAGTACCGCTTCGTTCATACGCTCATTGTAGCAGAGCGGTTCAGGCGAGCAACGAGTGGCGCCACTACATATTGCATACACCCAAGACTGATGCGAAAGGCTATGAGCGTACCCCACCACAAGCCCACTGTGGGGTATAGGAAATGGACGGCCACGACGTACACAGTAGGAGTTATGGCTCCGCTGAGCATAAGTGTGCGTGCAAAAGATTGCGCAAATAGTAGGCCACGGGAATAGTATGCAATGACAAATGTCGAGAGGAAGCCTGCTGGGAACCCGGCTAGAATACCCCCCAGCACCGACCCACCATATTTACCGCCGATGACCGCGCTCGCGATTATAACTCCAGCAAACACCGCCCGCATAGTGAGTTGCCTCTTGGTGAACGACACTGCCGCACCCTTCACATCGTTCACGGGCAAAATTCGCTGGAATCTTACAAGTAGCACCACCATACCGGCCAGCCAAATGACTAGGTTCACCCAAATATCGGTAAGCTGAAGACCGCGAACGACTACCATTGCAGCCAGCCAAAATGTGGCAGCAAGCAATAGAGCAATTTTGAGGCTCTGACGTGCTTTGGTAGCAAGCAGCCACAGGAAGAACGGATTTACGATGAATGGTACTACAGTGGAAGCTGCAGATTCTGCCGCAAAATCCGCTCCTTGATTTATCCCTATAAAAAGCAGCGCCACGAGAACGGTGTGTGGTAGCCCGCCAAGCAGCCCACCCAGCTTTGTCCCTTTCCTCTCAGCAATTACCGAAATGAGCATAAGCCAGGTGCCGCCAATGATAAATGAAAGAAAGACTCTTAGCCAAAACAACTCGGCTTCGTTCATACGCTCATTGTAGCAGGTGTGTATACTAGGGGTATGAGCGAGGTTTTGCGATTACCAGGGTTGGTAGATGTACACGTGCACTTGCGCGAGCCTGGGCAAACAGACAAAGAAGATTTTGACACCGGCACCCGGGCTGCCCTGGCCGGAGGCTTTACCACTGTGCTCGACATGCCCAACAATGCCCTGCCCATCACCACACCAGAACGACTCGAAGAAAAAATAGCGTTGGCTCGCGAGAAAACTATGTGCGACATTGGCTTTCATTACGGCTCACTGGGAGATAACCTGGGTACCTTTGCCGAGGGCGCAAAACACGCCGTGGGGCTAAAGGTATATCTGAATAATACCACCGGTGGTTACACACTCGACCCAGCACGCCTGAAGGAAATCTACGCCACCTGGCCGCGAAACCAGGTTGTATTACTGCACACTGAAGAAGACACTATAGATATAGCCATGGCGTCGCTGGAAGGCCTCGACCGGCCGGTGCATATTTGCCACATGCCAAGCCGCGCGGTGCTCGAAAAGATCATAGCCGCCAAGCAAAAAGGCTTGCCCGTGACGTGCGGCGTGACGCCCAACCATCTGTTTATCACCGAGGAAGATGTGCCCCGCCTGGGGGTGTACGGCATGATGAAGCCACCACTCAAAACCAAGGCCGACCAAGACTTTTTGTGGGCACACCTGGACGACATAGATATTTTTGAGAGTGACCATGCGCCGCACACACACGAAGACAAGGCTGCTGGCGCGTTTGGTGTGCCCAACCTAGAAACCACGCTGCCCTTACTGCTCAAGGCGCGAGCGGAAGGCAAGCTAACCCTCGAGCAGATTATCGATAAGTGTTTTACAAAACCAAGTGAAATATTTGGCCTCCCGACAGATGACGCCACCTACATCGAAGTGAAGATGGAGCCCTACGTCATACATAATGCCGAGCTCCAAACCAAATGCGGCTGGTCGCCCTGGGACGGCGAGGAAATGCCCGGGCGAGTGCAAAAAGTCGTCCTCCACGGCGCTACGGTCTATGAAAATGGCGAGTTCCCGACTGCCGCAAACCCCGCCCGAGTCCTAACACCGTTTGATTCCTGACGAGCAACGTACAACGACCAAGTTATCAACAAACAATCAACTTTCAACGAATTACGAAACACGATTAACGACAAACGAATGCGGCCGTAAGGCCGCTATATAACATCGCGCCAGCGATATAACTAGTAGTGGCCATGCGGAAGCTCCTGGCTCAGGTGTTGTCAGGCTCTACAACTTCCGACAGGCGACAAAACTTGTTCGAATGGAGGGGAGATTGCCGGGGGCAATCTCCCTGGAATGAGTTGTTTTGTTGGTTGTAGGACTGACAAGGGCTGACCAAGAGGCTGGAGCTCTGGCCTGGTTTCTTTAACCATCTTTCTTTGGCAGCAAAGAAAGATGGT
>JAKPIL010000153.1 GCA_029549845.1 bacterium | reverse complement strand
ACAACAAAGAACACCGACTTTTTGAGCTTATAGATTTTAATGATGCGTTTGATTCGGCAGCACTTGCTATGCCCCGCGAGCTGTTGCCGCATTTTCAAGAACGTGCCAAGCAGCTGATGGATGAGATGTGTAAACGTGTCGGCACAAGAACCTTCGATGACGAACAGTATCAGGCGATTGTGCGGGGCCTTAGCCGTGAGATTGCGGTGTATCTTGGAGTGCAAAAAGAGGGCTTTGAGGCTAGTATGGCCAATCGGCGCGATGATGCGTTTGGTATAGATTTACGAATCACAGATCCGCAGACGATGAGGGCCGTCAATGTCGACATAAAGACACGATCATCTTATCACTACCGCATAGAGGAGCTGCGCAGGGAAGGGCGTCTTAGTGATGAAGGGCTGCTTATGGCGGAGCGAAACGGGTTTACCGCTGTTATGAATGGCCGTGGTGATGTGCAGAAGCGTGTTGTGACGTGGCGAATTGATGCCGATGAACTGGGTGATATTTTGTATTTTGAATTTGAAAATACCACACGTCTCGCAGAAATGCTTCGAGCAATCATCCTCCGTTACGGTGAACCTGTATAATACAGCCTATGAATGAAGAAACTGCAAAGCAACTGGTTAAACAACTCAAACGACTTAATTTTTGGGTAACGACTTTCGGTATTATTTTGCTAGTTGGACTTGGGATTATCGGCTTCATACTCTTTCAGGTAGTTACTTTTGTGAAAAGTACAGGGGATAAACTAAATAGTGTCGGCAGTAGTCTCGACGTGAAGCAGCAGGTTTGTAGTGGCACGGGCGGCTTTAGTGATTTTATAAAAAAATCGACGAGCGCCTACAATTAGCTTGAGTTCACAAATTCGAAAAAATCTACTTGCATTTACATAAGGACTTTGTTATATTCTGGATTGAATATCACTAAAACAAAAAAAAGGAAAAGAGATATGAGTGTTCTAAAACATCGTCTAGTTACCGGTTCGCTGGTGCTTGCTGGTGTTGTGGGGATGGTGGCGGTTCCTAGCGCTTCCGCGGTGACCTCGAACGGTATCGTCCGAGCTACGATAGGCTCGGCAATTACTATCGACAGCGTCACCCCAGCAACATTAACGCTTAACATTACTCCAGTATCTGGTGGTGCACAAAGTACTGACACTGTCGCAGTCGCAGTGTCGACCAACAGCGGTAATGGCTATGATCTTAGCGTCAACACGAACGCCGCAACAAACACCATGGTATTTGGTGCGAACAGCATCGCCGCATCAGGAAATATAACCTGGGGTTCAGCAGCGGCACTCGCGAACAATACGTGGGGCTTTGCTATTCCAAGCGGCACATCTGGACTTATCGCTGCAAGTGGCTTTGATGCTTCGTATACTGCAACAACAAACCTAACGACAAACGCTTCGAAGTTTATGGCTATGCCAACAAACGCATCTCCGTTACTTGTTCGAAGTGTCACGTCTGGCCCAGTTAGCGCAAGCTCGACACCATTTTGGTACTCTGCAAAAGCAGACACAACCAAGCCAAATGGTAACTACGACGCAACAGTTGTCTACACTGCAGTTGCGCGACCATAATACGGTTTGCATGTAGTGCGCAATGCAATATAATCAGAAGCATTGTGAAGAACTTTGCCTTCTGTAAACAAATAACAAGGCTCATAGCGGTCTTGTTATTTGTTTTTGTCGTATACCCAAGCGCAACAGCCGTAGCACTTCCCGGTAAGGAAAGCCTTACGGTGTCACCGGCTTCGCTTCAGCTTGACTCGCTGGATCCGGGCGAGTCAGTGACGAAGGAGCTGACTGTGTTCAATGACGGGACGTATGACTATGACTTTAGGGTATACGGGGAGTCGTATGCACCTTCTGGGGGTGGTTATGACACGAAGCTTGCGACGAGCGATAACCCACGAGCCCAGGTCAGTAAATGGGTTACGGTCGATACAGCCAAAAAACATCTCAAGGCAGGTGAGACCACGAAAGTGCAACTCACGATCACCGTGCCAAAGAACGCCAGCCCGGGGAGTAATACGGGGGCAGTTGTTGTCGAGATCGTGCCACCTGAGTCGTCGGGAATTGTCGCAAAAAAGCGAGTTGCAATGCCGCTATTCGCAAATGTGTCCGGTAACGTCTCGTTCGGTGGTCGGGTTGTTGATGTGAGTATACCATTTTGGCAATTCACGCCGCCCCTTAAGACCTCGTTACACATTGAAAACACTGGAAATGCCTTTTTCCTTGCAAAAGTGAAACTAAAAGCAGAAGGTATGTTTGGGGCAAAGTCTTTCGAAGAAGAGAGGGAGTATGTGGTTGTTCCAGATCAGCCACGAGCAGTTTTGCCTGTATGGTCAGACGCACCGTCTCTCGGTCTTTTTCAGGTATCTATCACTACTGACGTGCTTGGAAAAGTTGAAACATCGTCCGGGTATGTGCTGATGATGCCGTTTTGGCTGTTGCTCTTTATTCCGGTACTCATTGCTGCAACCTTTTTGTATAGACTAGCTCGCCCTAGCAAGGGTCAAGTCAAGTTTCGTCGCGACCATAAGTAGTTTGCTATAATGAATCTACTATGAGAAACAGAGGTTTGTGGCTATTTCTGGCGGGCCTGAGTCTTGCTGGTTTCTTTACATGGTGTGAGCAAGTTAAGGCTGAAACATTCTCGAGCTCAAATTACAAAATCAACGGAGTCATAGGCCATTCTTTTGGGGAAAATAAAGGAAGC
>JAKPIL010000132.1 GCA_029549845.1 bacterium | reverse complement strand
GCAGTACTGACACCTAGTGTACTGGCGTCGCGTAAAACTCTGGCTCTGTAATCCAGTACTTGTTTCTTCGTTAGATATTTCTTCATACACATACCCATATTCTAAAACGGAAGTGTTCAGTAAACTGGGGCTTAGTATATTCGCGATTCGGGTTAAACTTGTTTTTGGATAACAGGGGTGGTATACTAGACCGTAATTGCCTGGGATAGGCCGACTGCAGGGACGCTCGCCTGCTAACCGGTTGCCACGCATACGACTATAATCATTTTCGAGCAAGAGGAATACTAATTTATGAAAAAAGATCTTCACCCGAAGAACTACCGGTTTGTCGTCTTCCAGGACCTCAACAATGACCACACATACCTAACCAGGTCCACCGTGGACACCGAAGAAACCATCACGCTCGATGGCATCGAGTACCCACTCGTAAAAGTTCACATTACCGGTAGCTCACACCCATTCTTCACTGGCGAAGAACGCGTACTCGACATAGAAGGCCGCGTCGATAAGTTCAAAGCCCGCGCCGATGCTGCTGCCAAGGCCAAAAAAGCTCGTATGGCCGCTGCCAAAAAAGCCGCTGTTCGCGCTGACAAGAAAGCCGCCGACGCCGAGAAAAGCAAATAGGTTGTAGGTGAGAGGTTTTTGGTTATAGTCGATGACTATTAGATCATTCCGGGAGCTAACCGTATGGCAAAAATCCTTTCGCTTAGCTACTGATGTCTACTCTCTGACCGATCAATTCCCTGCTGCCGAACGTTTTGGGCTGAGTAGTCAAATACAGCGAGCAGCTGTTTCTATACCGAGTAATATTGCCGAGGGCCAACAACGAAACAATATGAAAGAATACCGTCAATTCCTGGGAATAGCCAAGGGTTCAGCCGCAGAACTGGAAACACAGCTCCTTCTCGCAGAGGCTATTTATGGCACCGAGGTCACTGCTCTTCTAGAAACACTGTACGAAATTCAAAAAATGCTATTCAGTTTATGCAAAAAACTGGAACCTGAAGCCTAAAACCTATAGCCTATATATATGGACCAAAAAGAAGACAGCCTTAAGCAAGAATACACGGCACTGCAATCTCAACTGCAGGATCCTACTATTTTTACCGATCCAAGCTATCCGAAGCTTGCCAAGCGGCAGGCAAAGCTTGAGTCTATACTTAGCATGTTTGATCAAATCGCTTCGACAAGACAGCAAATCACAGAAGCCGAGCTACTAGTCAACGACGCCGACCCCGAGATTGCAGAAATGGCTCAGGCTGAGCTTCTGCAACTCCACTCAAACCTAGAACCTCTCACCTCAAACCTTTCCTCGCTCCTGACGCCCAAGGACCCCAATGACGAGAAAGATGTCATTATCGAAATTCGCGCGGGTGCTGGTGGCGACGAGTCTTCGCTGTTTGCCGCCGAACTGTACCGCATGTACGTTCGATGGAGTGAAATAAAGGGCTACAAAACAGAGCTGGTGAGCGAGAGTCCAAGTGAAGTGGGTGGTTTTAAGGAAATCATCTTCAGTATGCACGGTACCGATATGTACAAGCAGCTAAAGTTTGAGGCAGGCGTACACCGCGTGAAACGCGTGCCGGCTACCGAAAGCCAAGGGCGCATACATACGTCTACCGTTACTGTGGCAATCCTGCCAGAAGCAGAAGAAACCGATATAGAAATCAACCCAAACGACCTGCGCATAGATGTATACCGCAGTGGCGGGCATGGCGGCCAAAGCGTCAACACCACCGATAGCGCCGTACGCATTACGCACATTCCAACAGGGCTCGTCGTGGCCAACCAAGACGAAAAGTCACAAATAAAAAACAAAGCCAAAGCCATGGGCGTATTGCGGTCTCGCCTGCTCCAGATAAAGATCGACGAGGAAGCAAAGCAGCTGAGTGACGCCCGCAAGAAACTCATCGGCAGCGGTGACCGCAGCGAAAAGATTCGCACTTACAACTTCCCGCAAGACCGCATAACCGACCACCGCATAGGCTACAGCCGCAGCAACATCCCGGGTGCGCTGAACGGCGATATAGACGACCTCATAGAAAAACTCGCCGACTACGAACGCAGCCTCATCAACGACGGACAATAAGCCGACGCGCGGGCAGTATTGAAACCAAAGTCCTCTGCGTTAGAAAAGAAGGTTAGACTAGCCTATTCGCCTGTTGATGTCTGAGCATCACGAGCAGCCTTATCCTCGTTGTATGCAGCCCATAGCCTAGATGCATCCTGATCAGGCTGAAGAGTTATGCTCACAAGAGCTCCGCCCGCCTCAACAAATTGCCTGGCAGTTTCAGTGTGAGCCGTAAGATCGAGGGAACGCGACTCGATGGCACGCGACAAGCCCCTGTCGTAGTTAGCCCTTACCGCCTGTTCTGCATGCATCCTAGATGCAGTTTCAGGACCAGTTACTACTTGAGCTGAGATGCCAAATTGTGGCGCGAGATCTGCAAAAAGAGTCGCTTCCGTGACTGTACGAAATAGATCAGTAATCAGTTGCCCATCTAGTCGATCCTCTGGGGTAATATTCTGTTTTTCAAAATTGAATGGAAAATTGAATGGTTTACTATCTTTCATAAACACGTATATTACTCTCTCTCTCTCTCTCAGGATTTGTCAAGTTTTTTATACTATTTTGAGTAAAAAGCAAATGATTCTGGGGTGCGTCTGATATACTTGCCTGTATGGACATACTGACCTGGCGGCGTGATGCTGCTTTGCAACTAACTGCAGCAGGTGTTGAGTCGGCCAGTTTGGATGCACTTGTGCTGCTTTGTGATGAACTGGGACGTGAGAAAGCCTGGGTGTTGGCGCATGGTGAAGAGCCGCTTAGCGCCACGACTGAAGCAGCATTGAACACAAAAGTTATGCAAAGAGCACAACACATTCCACTCGCATACATCAGGGGTAGAGTTGAGTTTTACGGGCGTGAATTCGCCGTGAACACACATGTGCTCGTACCACGCCCCGAAAGCGAGAGCATGATTGAACTGCTGAAACACAGCATTACTCACGATGCCTCGTGCACCATAGCAGACATAGGAACAGGCAGCGGTGCCCTGGCTATTACAGCCAAGCTAGAGCTCCCCAGTGCCTCGGTATTCGCGACCGACATAGACGAACGATGCTTAGAAATTGCACAAAAAAATGCGGTGAAGCTGGAAGCCGACATTACATTCTTACACGGAGATTTACTCAGCCCCCTGCCGCATATAAACTCTACAGGCCACAAGCTGGTCGTCCTCGCCAACCTACCCTACGTTCCAGAACAGTATCCTATAAATACAGCGGCCTCACACGAACCTGCACTCGCCCTGTTTAGTGGCAAGGACGGCCTGGACCACTATGCCCGTCTTTTCGCGCAGGCACATGCGCTCCCAGTCGCGCCGTCATACATAGTGACCGAATGCCTCATGGAGCAGCAAGATAGTTTGAGCACACTTGCCCAGCAGTCAGGCTACCAGATGGTTCAAACTGACGGCTTAGCTCAATTATTCACGTACACTGCGCGTTAGCTGGCCGGCGCGACACCAAGCTTAACATCGATGGTTTTGGTTGTATCACCACGCAGGACGGTCAATGTGACCGTGTCGCCAGCCTTATGTTTACTAAGGGTCGAGAGCACGCTCGATTTCTCATTTATCGTCACACCATCTATCTTCGTAATGACGTCTCCTTCTTCTATGCCCGCTCCGGCGGCTGGCCCGTCTTTGAGAACCGTTTCGTCACCCATGTCACTTGCCTTTGGTATATACGCACCCCGATTTGTACTCAGACCGTACTCCTTTGCTATGTCGTCAGTAAGCATGACGTACACAACCCCCAGGTACGGACGCTCGAGTTTACCACTTTTTTTGACGCTAGCTATGAGGCCTTTGACGTTATTGATAGGTATCGCAAAACCGACTGTTTGGGCGTCGCTGGCAATGGCGGTATTGATACCTATGACTTCCCCGTTCATATTCACGAGCGGTCCGCCTGAATTGCCTTGGTTTATGGCGGCGTCGGTCTGGAACATGTCGTCGAGATTTTCTGTTGCAGAACCAGACTCATCACCCGCCTGCAGGCTGCGGCCGTACCCAGAAATAATACCGCTCGTCACGGTGTTCTGGAACTGGCCAAGTGTGTTACCTATGGCTACAACCGCATCCCCAACTTTCATTTTGCTAGAATCCCCAAGCTTCGCGGCCACCAATTTTTTGCCCTCAGTATCTTCAACCTTCAGGAAGGCTATGTCGAGCGTGTCTCGCGTGTTCGTCCGCGCAATCACTTTCACCTTTTTAAGCACGGTGCCATCACTGAGTGTCACACTTACATCGGTTGTCCCTGTGGGCACAACGTGCCGGTTGGTGAGTATCAAGCCATCTGAGCTCAAAATAACACCCGTGCCTGCGCTTTCCTGCGTATATGGCCCGTACCCAAACCCAAACAGGCCACCGTAGGATGCGCCGGGACTCTCTGATGTCACATTGACCGACACCACGCTCTGCCCAACGCTCTCTGCAATAGAGCTCACCAAGTTTGCGGTACTTGTTACAGCAGACTTCTGCTGCGCCAGGTTTTGCGCGGCTTTGTCTTGGCCGTGGCTTGCTGCACCGAGCCAACCGCCCCCAAAACTAATCGCAAGCACAACCATGCCTATGAGAATTTTAGAGAAAAACATCGACGGTGCACCCGGCTCAGGCACACGCGCTACAGGTTTTGACTTCGTCACTGTACTAT
>JAKPIL010000111.1 GCA_029549845.1 bacterium | reverse complement strand
AAATCGTCCAGGACGGCTTCAACCTCGGCATCGGTCACAGGCTCAACCTTTTTGGTTACGCTGAACTTCTTGTAGTCAGGAAGCTTCACTTCACCAACCACCTCAACGCTAGCGGTCATCTCAAGCGTTGTAAACGGTACAAACTTAGTCACATTCACCTCTGGCGGAGCGACAGGGCGGAGCTTTTCCTGCTCTACGCCAGCGGCGTAGAGGTCATTGACAACCCTGTCTATGACCTTACTTTGCAGCAGCTGCTGGTCGACTACTTTTTCGACCATGCCGGCTGGTGCGTGACCCTTGCGGAACCCAGCTAACTTCACTTCTTTTGAAAGTTCGGTCAGCACAGCCACCTTGGCTGGCTCCATCTCGACCGCATCGGCAGTTATGGTTAGGAGAACGCTGGTAGGGGTAAGTTGTTTCGTGGTTATATGCATAGCTGGTCACTATAACAGATTGACCGGCGGTTTTCTAGAGCTGCGCTGCCAAGATGGTTGCCGCCACACCAAACCACACAAGCTCCACACTGAGGTAGCGCGGGTGCTGGCGCTGGATGTCATTGTGAAATTTCCAGAACCAGTTTTTCTCTACAAGATCATGACCGCCGCGCTTGACGCTTACAAAACGTGGAAACGAGAGCAGGTCTGGCGATGCAGCGGCAAAGGCACACACCGCTGCGCTAAACCAGTGCACTGGCGCAAAGTGCCACAGCACAAACACCAGCAGCGCACACACCGCGCCCCCGCCCAGAATCTGCACCAGCAAAAACTGCTTTGAGCCAATCCTCGCCTCGTTTGTATCACCAGGCACATCGTAGTGCGGAATGGCATCGAGCACAAAGTGCGACAGTATCGCTAGCGGTACACCAAGCCACATGTTCGGGAGTGCCAAACCTATGAGCGCACCCGTAATGGCGTGGTTTGGGGCGGTCATATATCGAAATCGTCTTCGTCAACTGGTTCGCTGGCGGGTGCGGTGTGTTTGCGCCGTCTATCGCGTAGCATGGCAATGATTCGATCACGGCCATGAGTTTCCTCTTCGCCGTTTGTAAGATTTTTAAGCTTATAGCGGTCATCGGCCAGTTCTGCGTCGCCGATGAATATGACGTAGCTTATCCCTTTTTTAACCGCGGTTTTAATTTGCTTTTCCACCTTGCGTCCGGTCATATCTACGGCAATCCGCAGGCCTTCTTCGCGGAACCGCGCTAGCACGTCTTGCGCCCGCTCGTACACCGTATCGCCCAGCAGCACCACGTACGCATCTGTTTCAGGCGGCAATGCCGGCAGTAAGTCGTGCCCCTCAAGGAAGTTCTGCAGCGTCACGTCACCCATGCCAAAGCCGACCGTGGGCACCGGCTCCACCCCAAACATCCCAACCAGTCCATCGTACCGGCCACCACCGAACATGCTCCGGTTGTTTTCTGGGTGCTCATCAAACACTTCAAACACAATGTCTGTATAGTAATCAAAACCGCGCATGAGCGTAATGTCGAACCGCACATTCGTGACCTTGGATTCGCTCAGCAAATCGCTCAGCTGCTTCATGGCCAGCACCGATGGCAATGTCTCAACACCACTTGGAAGGTTGTTCAGTTTTTCGGCTTTGAGTAGTTCGGTCAGCTTGGCCAGTACGCCAGCTTCGCGCTGCGAGGGAGTTAGGACGGCATCGGCTTGGGCATAAAAGCTCTCGGGCTCCATCTTGTGCATGCGGTCTATAAGTCGCACAAACATGTCCTGTTGGGTTTCGCTCAGCCCCAAATACTCACGGAATAGGTAGTTCATGAGCTTGCGGCTATTTACCTTTATGGTGTACATATCTGGTTTTGCGTTGTAGCTGCGC
>JAKPIL010000091.1 GCA_029549845.1 bacterium | reverse complement strand
CGGTGGCATCGCCGGATGGGTATCGGCTAGAGCAGTTAAATACTGGTGGCGGTGGTTTTCTGTTCTGGGGAGGCGCGGGTGATGATAACTGGTATCTTAAGGATGGATTCAAAAAGAAAAAAGTCATACTTTCACCCGATGCCAAACAGTACTACGGGGACAATATAAAGTTGCTCGGATGGGTGGAGGAATAGGGGTGCAGGATAAGCAAACGCTCATCGATAGCGTACGGCAGGGCCTAGAAAGCGGCATTATTTCTGCTGGAGACCTAAGGGCGCTCCTACCAGAAGAGGCCAAACAAGAGGGAAGCACCCTTGCGCCCGTATTGCCTGGCGCACCTCTACCAGCCGAGGAGCCAGAAGCACAACTTCCACGTCAAGACACGGGCAAAAAGCTCACGCTCGTAGACGTGCTTTTTTATTTGGCGGGCGGCGTGCTGTATGCATCGCTGATGGTCATGGCATTTCAAGCGGGCAGCGATGCCCCTACTGCCCGAACGAGTATCATGCTTGTGAGCGGCCTTTGCCTGTGGGCACTTGCTTTTGTGCTTGGTAGGCAAGAGCCGCAAAGTGAAAACCGCGAAGGGTTCGTGAACGCCGTGCTCCTTACCGGGTGCCTCGCGGTTATTAGTGGTGGTGTATTGGCTGCTAGCCAGACAGCCACTGACGCTTCTGCCGATTTGGGTTACGCGCTTGCTGTTACATTCTTGCTGCTCGGTGGGCTGCATCTGTACTTCGACCGACTCTTCAGGCGTACTGTTCTTGTAGTTTTTGGTATGTTTCTTTTGGTCACGTCGTTCCCGAGCTTTATCTCGGCGCTGCTGAGCGAGCAACAGCTTCCTATGGACGTTTGGACGCTTATAGGCATGGCTACAGGAGCACTCATGGCAGGCGCTGGCTATGTTGCATCACATACCGCACCGGGCCGCGATAGCTTGCGCGATTCGTTCCTTTCTATCGCCGCTTTCTTTACACTAGCTTCCGTATACGGCGCGAGTGTTAGTAGTGATGTGGCAGCACTCTGGAGTATCGTTTTGCCGCTGCTTATTTACGGCGCATTCTACATGAGCATCCAGCGTCGCAGCCGAAATTTCTTAGTAACAGGGTCATTCTTCCTAGTCCTTTTTATCATCACCATATCGTTCAAATATTTTTCTGGCTTCGGAGCGGCGTTCTCATTGCTGGTTTCGGCGACCGCCTTGCTTGGAACGGCCTTCATGGCTTCAAATATCAACAAACGGTACATTCACAGCGATTCCTAGCGGGGCACGTTGTTGTAGTTATAGACTCCCCTGGGTAGCTTAGCGATTGAGGCGCCAAAGGACTCGCTAAGAGGACTGTCCTTTTGAGGGTATAGTTTCACCTGGGATGGGTTAAATAACAGGGGTGGAGTTTACTTCTTTTGGGCTTTCCAGCGTTTTAGGTGGGGGAGCTGCTTCTGTGCCAGCCAGCGCATGAGACGGCTGCTGCCGTTTTCTACGAGGGCTTTATCGACAATGCCCTTCATGTCATCGAGCGTGCAGTCGGGCCCGATGAAGGCACCATCCTGGTAGCATAGGTTACACCATGTTTCGCTTGTGCTGCCATCTTTTTCGGTGCCGCGGCAGTCACCGGCTTTTTTGGTTTGCAGCGGCATCCCGCAGCTTTGACATTGCTTTTTCATACATATTCCTCCGGAACTAGTATACCTTCTTGCGAGGTGTCGTTATGACGCGTTGCAGCGCTTATGCTACAGTATAACTAATACAAGGAGGGGACATGCTGCAGCTACTCATTTTGGTAGGAATCATCATTGTCATATACATGACAACCAGGGGTAGTTCATCGACCGTATCGCCGCCATCCCAGGACTTGAACCAACAATGGGTAGATTTTGTAGCCGCCTACCGAGCCATCGCCAAAAATAAAAGCGAAAAAGCTATGGTGGACCGCATGCTTGCCGATTTGCTAGCCCAGGGCATGCCAGCACCGACGGTCAGCGGCCAACCCGCTGCGTATGTGCCGCCTACTACATACGAAGATGCCGAAGTTGGTGCTCCCGCCCAGGATTCCACGCCATCACCGGCGTATGTAGCCCAGGCTAGCGCAGCACAACCGCAATCATACGTTTCATCTGGTAACGTACCGACTACGTATGCGCAGCCGGAGAGGCTCGATAACACCTCACTACTGCTCTACTTTGGTGC
>JAKPIL010000060.1 GCA_029549845.1 bacterium | reverse complement strand
GCGCGGCTTTGTCTTGGCCGTGACTTGCTGCGCCGAGCCAACCGCCCCCAAAACTAATCGCAAGCACAACCATGCCTATAAGAATTTTAGAGAAAAACGTCGATGGTGCACCTGGCTCAGGCACACGCACTACAGGTTTTGACTTCGTCACTGTACTATTTATTTCAGTTTCCATACCCCTCCCTTTATCTCATGTATCCCTGGGACAACCCTGAGAACTATACTATTTTATCTCCCCAGTCAGAGAAAACCACAATAACGCTAATGATGGTGATGAGTATAAATATGACTTGTCTTCGAATAGACTTGGATAATTTATCAAAATGGTCAAGATAGTACAGCGTCCCCAGGCTAAAAGCGAGGGTAAAGAGCAGTAAGGTGGGCTGCGCTATGACGTGATAGTAATATATGAGCCAATGTCCAAGTATCCAGGTGAGAGCCGCGCCAAAATACGCCCATATGTAGGCGAGCGCGCGAATATGCTCTTCATCAAAACTATAGAAAAAGTGGTGGGCGCAAAAGAAACATATGAAACCGACCGCGAGAACAAGTACCATGAGCGGTTGATGGTCGAAGGCTGAAAATACCGCGGTCAAGCCCACGGCCTGCGCAGAGAGCGCCTGCAGTGAGACCCATAACACATCATTTCGCGGCTTTATGAAAATGAGCCACAGAATCCACAAGAATGCATACAGTAGCTGTAGCCAGTTTGTTTGCGTTCCATCCATAAGTGCAAGCACCGATAAGCCGATGATGAGGTCGACTGCATTTGTCCGGATGTTTGCAAGCCAGAAGCGCGGTCGCACCGCAAACATACGCCATTTGCTGAGAAGGATAACTCCAATTGCCACAGATACAAAACCAGTGCGCACCAGCATGAATACCGTAAGCGGCAAGAGCATATTGAGCAACAGGTACAGCGCGTGGGAAAACCCACGGCTCGGTTTGATTTTTTGAACAAGTGGCCTCATGTACCAGCAATTATAACAAATTGTGCGCCCGCCGGCACCTGTACGTTTGCGGGCATGGCTGTTTGCGCTGCAATAGCATATCTGTCTTGCAAATAATGCAGCGTGTAGGGGTTGTCACCATCACTCAAATCAACAATAGCCGCACCGCCCGGCACCATCTGGTCGACCGAAGACCCGCTGATGTAGTACCCGTATCCTGCAAGCGTCGTAACTGTATGCTCGCGCAGCGCATCTGACGCCCCCACGACATAGACGTTGGCATGTTCTTTTACGAGGTAGCCGTCTGGGAGCTGCGCCTTTACGTACGCCTGAATTTCGCTGTATGTGTTGAACCCAGCCTTCGGACGGACAACCGATGCAGCGCCAACACGGTCAGTCGTCACAAGGCTGGCGGGGCTCGTGAGGCTCAACGACCCTATGTCTGAATCAGGGATTTTCTTCATAATGTCATAAAGTCGAGTTGCCGCCTTGGTGCTGAGGTCTGTCTGTACGTTACTGCCAAATGCATTCATAAGGCCATCAATCTTCGCCGGATTGCTCAGCGTACCCAGTGTGAGCACTTTTTGTTTCAGGGCAACTAGAAGTTGGCGCTGCCTTTCGCTGCGCGCAAAGTCTGAACTGGTTTCACGCGATCTTGCATACATGAGTGCACGCTTGCCATTCATGGTCTGCAGTCCGGCCGGAGCAAGCACGGGATTATTGGCATTTTCCCATGCCATTGTAGGGTCATACAGCTCGTCTTTCACATTGAGCGTTACGCCGTCTACGGTGTCAACTGCCCGTTGGAAAGCCTTAAAATCTGCCAGGATATGGTAGCTGATGGTTATACCGAGCACGTCGCCCACGGCTTGGTCAACGCTTGCAAAACCTGCCTCCACGGCTTGCTGGTTCGTACCCGCCCTATCGGCTTTGCCAAGATAGGTGTACTTTCCACCGCTATACGCTGCATTAATTTTCTGGTACGCACCGAAGTATGCCGTCGGCATTTTTACCCATAAGTCACGCGGGACACTCAGCATCGCAGCCTTGTTATTTACCGGATCAACACTCAGTACTATCATGGTATCTGTCAGGTCCCCGCCGTCATGCCTTTGGCCGCCAATACCAAGTAGCAGAATATTCACACGACCGTCCCCTTCGCCCTTGAGTAGCCCTGGCGCAACACGTGAAGCACTCAGCGCCGCCACGGTGTCTGTACCTCGAAACACTTTGTGCACATTCTCGTACGCACGCGCGAACAAAAAACCGCCCATAAGCAGCACGACCCCGAGCGTAGTTGCTACGCCTCGGAACATACGCTTTGACCACGATGTCCGTTTTCGCACAACACTGCGTGGGCGACGAGGTGGTATATATACTGGAAGCGGGAATACCACTGGTTCTGCAGGTAGCGTAGGCGTGGTTACGGTTTGCTCCTTAGGATGAGCCTGTTGTACGAACTCAGATGCGTTCGTACGCTGCGGAACTCGCATGAGATTCCTTGGCGCAACCGACTCGCGCCGCTGCGAAACATGATCCGCCCGGACGGATAAAAAATCGCTATAGCGCTGGCTATACTGGCCTGCTGGTCGTGGAGTGTCTGTTTTCATACGCGTCTAACTAAAGCATAAGTATATACCACCACTCGGCGACCGTAAATACGGCCCGAAATATTCTCAAAAAATAGGCAGAACAGTAGCGTTTTTGGATGTTTCCACAATATGCCGTATAGTTTACTCATATGATTCCCGACTTAAATGACCTAAACACCCCTGATTCTCCCCTGGACACCATAGATGATCTGGTGGTCTCCGGCGAACCAGCTGGTAAAAATAGCTCGCTACACTCACTGTTCTCCACTGTTGGTATCCTGCTTCTTGCCCCGCTCATTGCAGTACTCTTAACCCTATTCGTGTTCCAGTCATACCAGGTGGACGGCCCCAGCATGGAGACCACGCTCCAAAACAATGACCGGCTTATTGTCTGGAAGCTTCCTCGTACATGGGCACGAGTGACCGGGCATCAGTATGTGCCTGGGCGAGGCGATATCATCATACTCAACGAATCTGGCCTTTCGACGTACGGAAGCAATTCCGACACAAAGCAGCTCGTAAAGCGCGTCATCGGCCTTCCTGGCGACCGTGTTGTCATAAAAAATAATGTGCTCACGGTGTATAACACCGAACACCCCAACGGCTTTCAACCCGATGCAACCCTCCCCTACGGCAAAGACGGCTCCATACCCCCAACCACTAACAACGCAGAATTCACCCTTTCGGCTACCGAGCTGTTTGTGTGTGGCGACAACCGACCAAACTCTCTCGACTCTCGTGCATTTGGGCCAATCCAGACAAGCCAAGTTGTTGGTAAGCTGGTTGCCCGCATCTTGCCCCTCAGCAATATTGAAAAGTTTTAGCTATGTCCCAGACCTATAGAAGGTCACCCTAATTGTTTCGCCAAAGCCACGCTATATGACGTTAGTCTGCGAGCTCACCCAGGAGCCGTTGCAGGTCTTCATCTGTCGTAAAGCTAATCTCTAGACGGCCGCCCTTGGCCGTTCGATATATCTTCACCGGTGTACCATAGCGTTTGCTGAGTCGCTTGGTTTCAGGCGTTTCCGCAGCCAGCCGGGTTTTAACTACCTTGGTCTCAACGTGCCCAGCCTTAATGGAGGTAACGTAGCGCTCTGCTTGGCGAACCGACCAGCCCTCGGCGGTAATGTGCTTAAGTAGCTCAGCCTGCTTTTCGGGATGGTCCTTGAGTGCAAGCACCTGCCGCGCATGACCTTCGCTGATCCGCCCTTCCTGGAGTGCGCTCCTAGAGTCCTCCGGTAGTTGCAGCAACCGGACGATGTTACTCAGGGTCGTTTCGGCCTTGCCGAGCCGTTTCGCAATCTCACCATAGGTAAGGTTAAACTGCTGGTGCAACCTCTCAACAGAAACAGCCTGTTCTATAGCATCAAGGTCAACGCGCTGTACGTTTTCTACAAGTGCAATTTCAAGTTGTTCAAGCTCTTTTAGGGTACGTACAAGAGTCGGTACCGTTTTAAGGCCGGCAATTTTGGCTGCACGCCACCGTCTGTCGCCCGCAATGATGATATATTCTCCCTGGTGCGGGCTGACAACTAGCGGCTGCACTATACCATGACGCCGAATGCTTGCCGCCAGATCTTCGAGTGCCGCAGCGTCAAAGACAGTGCGAGGCTGTTCGGGGTTAGGAGTAAGTACTGTAACAGATAGGTTCTCTATACGCTCACCGTCGTCCACCAGGAGCGCGGCATCGAAATTTTCGGGTATCAAAGACCCTAGGCCCCTACCCAAGCCGGCCTTTGCACTCACTCTTTTCCCCGTGTATACATGGTTCTATCATAGCATCTCTGAAGGACTGGGTACAACGTGGGAGGAACAATAATGACCAAGCCGCACGCACCAATGACCAAGCAATACCCTAATGTCCAAATAATTGCACCATAGAGCAGCTTTGGAACTCCAGATTCCACATTGTAACCGGCAGGTAGCTTCCGGTGCTACGATCCAAAACAGCAAGTCGCCTCTTATATACACGTTCTGCTTTGACCTGGGGTGTATCGTTTGGTCATTCAGGCCTTCGGTCATTGCTTGGTCATTGGTGCGTGAAATTTGGTGCTTTGCGCTCGTAGCTTCGTGCGTAAGTGTTGTGCTTACAAGCCGGCGCGTTTCACAACCTCAACCGCGAGCGCCTTATATGCACGGGCACCCTTGCTCCATTTGTCGTGTTCAAATATAGTCTTACCGTAGCTTGGAGCTTCGGCCAGGCGAATATTGCGCGGGACTACGGCGTGAAAAAGTTTGTCGCCAAAATGCTGCACCAGCTCGCCTTTCACTTGTTCGCTCAGCACCATGCGCTTGGTGAACATGGTGAGGACAACGCCAAATATGTTCAGGTGCGGGTTAAGCGCCTGGCGCACACGCTGCACCGTACGAAGTAACTCACTCAAGCCTTCGAGCGCAAAATACTCAGCCTGTACTGGTATAAGTACGCCGTCGGCCGCCGCAAGCGCATTGACCGTAAGCAGACTGAGTGCCGGTGGGCAATCTATGATGATGACTTCAGTGTCTATGAGTGCGAGTGCTCTTTTGAGACGCAGCTCGCGCTGCTCTGCTTCTACCAGGTCGACTTCGGCCTGAGCTAGGTCAGCGTTTGCCGGCAATACGTATAGGTTCGTAATCCGCGTTTGCTGCACTATGTCGCTCGGCTGACTCTGCCCAACTAGCACGTCGTACAATGTATGCTTTAGTTCGTGCTTGTCTATACCTAGGCTACTCGTAGCGTTTCCCTGTGGATCAAGGTCTACCAGCACCACCCGACGCTTACTCGTGGCAAGCTGTGCGGCTAGATTCACTGCGGTCGTCGTCTTACCAACGCCACCCTTTTGGTTTGTCACAGCAACTATAAACGATTTGCGCTTCTCTA
>JAKPIL010000048.1 GCA_029549845.1 bacterium | reverse complement strand
CACTTCAACGAAATCGCCGTTGCCATCAAAGCTAGCGACTTCAAGCGCAAAGATGTCACCACCCAGGCAATCCACAACGAGCTCATCAAAGACAAGCGCTTTGTCCTCATTGGCCGTGGTATTTACGCGCTGAAAGAGTGGGGCTATGAAAAGGGCACCGTGGCAGACATCATCTCTGAAGTCCTCCGTGAGGCCAAAGAACCCCTCCACCGTGACGAAATCGTCAAGCGCGTACTAAAGAGCCGCTTCGTAAAAGAAACCACCATCCTCCTGAACCTCCAGAGCAAGCCGCAATTCAAGCGCGTCGCCAAAGCCACCTACGAACTCAGCGAGTAGGAAACAACGGGTGCTAGCCTTCAACAAGCCACCAGCCCTTCTACGCCACCATGGGGTCGAGCTACCCGTTCATACCACCGAATCCGTTGCATGGCATAAGTATGACATCTCTCGTGCCGCTTCCTCTACAGAAGAAACATTCATACGCGTCATCAGGATTAGTCCCGAAGCGCCCTTTGACGGCCTCCACGACTTATTACGCTATGCGAGACGTAGCTTCACCCGCATTACGAAAGAGACTGACACTAAAAGTACTCTAAAGCAATTTGGATTCGCCCCCTTGCCAGTAGACCTAAGCCATGCTGAGATGTTTCATACTGCCAGCCGCCTTCTTCCGAGTAGTTACGGGTTGGTTGCAGAG
The DNA here is from genome assembly GCA_029549845.1 of bacterium. GTDB lineage: Bacteria > Patescibacteriota > Saccharimonadia > Saccharimonadales > UBA4665 > JAGXIT01. The sequence goes on along the minus strand of JAKPIL010000048.1, from coordinate 3,421 downwards.
GTAGAAGCTGTTAAAAACCCTATCCCTATCTTGCCCACAGAGATTGAGTGTATCTACAGCGGCATTCAACGGTATATTCGCGACGCAAGAAGCCATGATGAACCACATCTTGAAGATTTCACGCGTATAGACTCACCATCTGAGGACGAAGCGCTAATTCACGAACAGTTTGTGAAGGGAACAGCTTCAAAAGGCACCGGTATATACCTGACTGACGTTGATTTGTATATAAGATGAAACATGTACAAAATACGAACATAAAGTATTCAAGTAGCATGGGGTAGGAAACGGGAAATATACGAGTTTGGGGCATATGGATGCGTACGACAGGAAAGTGCATAGAAAATAAACACATGCACGGCGGCGCGGCACAAAAATCTTGGGCCAGCAGGCGGGAGGGTGAATGGAAAACGAACATAGTTACAATGTCGCACAATGTATATTTTGCGACGTGAATATTAGTTTTAAAGATGATTAATCATACCCCTCCTAACGGGGGAGTTTTGGCACAAACACCTATAAACTGCTATTCCACTATTGTGACGCGTACGTTTGATGCGGTCGTTTGTATCTGTTGTCTACGCACAATAGCCCAGCATAGCTCCATAGCTCACAATACACATAGTGTTTGCTTTTTTGTTGATACGCTATTGTTGTATAGTTTTATTTGACTTTTCCACAGTTTGACTGTGAAAACATTTGCTTTTTCACGCATTTGACTTTTTCGTATACCTTTCCCCTGTTTAGCACCTCTCTACCCTATTTTTATTTGACAATGCCCTGTTTTGCTATGTTTGTATGTTTTTTAATGTGTGCCTAGCAAGAAAACACGAACATTTTACGAACTGTAGGAGGGTAGCACTAGGGGGGAGTCTGCTGCTTACCTGTAGTATGCCCTGCCCGGCACGCGCATATCTACATATTCTCGTGGCGGGTTTTGTCCCAGTTGGTCGAGCGTAGCAATCGCTCCCCCGCTCTGCTGCATGGCATCGGCGACCAAATTAAACCGTACGTAGTATGACACCCCTGCAAGCCGCGCTACGAGCTCATAAGGGGCCTTTACGGGCAGTTCAAAGCTTTCTACGTGAACTCCTGCCTTTTGTAGCTGATAGGCCACAGCGCTCACGAATCCCACGGTAGAGCCAGCTAGATACTGTTTACCCACCACGACAGGCCTGTTGCTCGCATCCCTAAGGAGAGGAACCTCAGCGATGTTCGTCTCCGTACGCGCGAGAATGTAGCCGGCATCACTAACGGTGTAACTACCAGAAGGTGTTTGCAATACACATGCCGGACGAGCGGTCGCGACATACACAACCGGCCGGTTGCCAATAAGTGGCGGCGCCACGACGACACTGGTTAGCTCGGGGTGCTGCCTAGCGATACTTTTTGCAATGCCGTTTGCGTCTAAGGTAATTTTATTCCTGTTGAGTACACTCCTACGTATCAATGTATCAGTTGTTTCTGCGTAGCTTTCGGTTGGAAGCTGTACGTGTGCCTCATTGCTACTCACGACCACCTTAGCATGCGGCGTGAGTGCAAGCACCTTCACGGCGCATGCCCCTATAACTACCACGCAACCCCAGGTAATAACCTGTTGTAGCGCGCTCCGAGCTGGCTGCTGTCTAACTTCATCCCCGCTACGGGTTGCGCGAGCGATTACATTCTCGCCAGAAAGCGTTGATGAGCGGGAAGAATGATACGAATACACCTGGCGCGCTGCTTCTGTGCGACGCGGACGATCACGCCCGGGCACGAGCGGAGCCTGTGGCTGTTTTTGTTTTCTTCGCCCCCACATTGGCTTCAGCCTTCCGCTCCGCACCGTAAGATGATAGCCGCCAGGTCATGTGCCGCAGCTGGCCGCGCTAACCCGGCGAGTTTACGACCAAGCTCAGCCCGCGTATCGGGGTGCTCGAGCAGGTCGGCTATGGTTCGCCCTAGCCGCTCGGGCTGTTCGGCCTGGTCTTCGTTCAGCTCCACAATGGCGCCGCGTTCAGCGAGCACTCGGCTATTTTTTACATTCCAGCCCAGCTGTTTTGAGGGCACTATAAGGCACGCCTTTTGTTGCAGCGCAAACTCCGTCAGACTCCCCATGCCGCCACGCGCAATAATCACGTCAGCAGCACCGCTATACCTATGAAAATCAGTCGCAAATCCATACACTCGCACCCTGTCCCGCGCGCCACCAAGCTCAAGCGTATCATAGGCGGCATTTGTTTCTGCTTCCAGCGAACGGCCAGCAAAATGGAGCAACACAAGCCCCGGATACGATGCCAGCAAGTAACGTGTATTCGCCACCATCGCCTCGTTCAGCATACGAGCACCGTTGCCCCCACCGGTCACCAAAACAACCTGCTGCCCTGCATCGAGGCCAAGGTCTTGTTTGTACTGTTCCTGCGCTTGCTTGCTCACCGGAGCGTATGCTGCACCGGCTGGTATGCCAACCTGAATGGTCTTTTCCTTTGGATACGGATACACCTCTACCGGCAAGGCGACAGCGTGTAGTGCCGCCCAGCGTGCTATGAGGCGGTTCGCAAGGCTCGGCACCGTGTCGGCGTCGTGCGTAATATAAGGGATTTTCCGCAGTCGTGCCGCAAGAGCCACGGGGACACTCACAAAGCCACCCCTGGTAAATACGACCGATGGCCGCACCGTGCCCAGCACGCGGTAGCTCTGCCACACACCCGCGAGCGTCCTAAATACATCACGCACGTTGAGCGCTTGTGTCTTGATATCGAGCAGCTGTCGCCAGCCTTCTCCGCTGTAACGCCGCAATTTGCCTGCCGAAACAGTCAGTACTGTGTCTATTGCTGCATTCGCCTGGACAATATCCAGCAGATCATCGCCCGTTTGTCCTACGTACGTTATAACACAGTCCGGGGCCTGCACCTTCAGCTCATGCGCGACTGCTAAGACCGGCGTGATATGTCCGCCCGACCCTCCGCCGGTCAGGACTACGTTCATAGCCATCCCTGTTCCTTCCTTTAGGTATAAATCGTGAATGAAACTTCGTGTAGTGCGACACCTGGAACACCAGGCCCAGCGCGGCGCCCACAAACAGCACACTCGTACCACCGTAGCTTATGAGCGGCAGCGTAATGCCCTTCAGGGGCAACAGTCCTATCATAGCACCAATGTTTATTATCGCTTGCGTACTCAGCCATGCCAAAACCCCGGCCACGACCAGCCTGCTAAACACATCTGGAGCGCGCTCAAGTATCAGCCGTAGCCGCGCAAAGAGCATCACAAACAGGCTTAAGAGCACAGTACTCCCAATAAACCCAAATTTCTCCGCGTATATAGCAAAGATGGAGTCATTCTGTGCTTCGGGCAGGTACCCGTACGCTTGCACGCTTTTCCCGAGCCCCAGGCCAATCATGCCACCAGAGCCAACCGCAATCAGCGCCTGGCAGGCCTGATG
>JAKPIL010000104.1 GCA_029549845.1 bacterium | reverse complement strand
GCAGTACTGACACCTAGTGTACTGGCGTCGCGTAAAACTCTGGCTCTGTAATCCAGTACTTGTTTCTTCGTTAGATATTTCTTCATACACATACCCATATTCTAAAACGGAAGTGTTCAGTAAACTGGGGCTTAGTATATTGATAGTTTGTTGGTAACTTGAACGTTGAGTGTTGATCGTTTTAGAGCAATTGGTTGGTGAGGGCCTAGCGCGCCCCAGCCACTTTACTTGCTTACGTTGAACTTGAACTCAACAACATCGTCTGGCTGCATCACATATGTTTTGCCTTCGGTGCGGACTTTACCTACGCCTCTGGCGGCGGCAAGGGAGCCGGCGGCAAGCAGGTCGGGGTAGCTGACAATATCGGCGGCAATGAAACCACGCTCAAAGTCGCCGTGGATGACGCCGGCAGCCTGCGGGGCGGTCGCGCCGCGCGGAATGGTCCAGGCACGGACTTCTTTATCGCCAGCGGTGAGGTAGCTTTGTAGGCCTAGCAGTTCGTAGGCAGCATGGATGAGCTTTATGAGTCCAGATTCTGCAACGCCGTAGCTCTCGAGCATCTCTGCGGCATCTGCTTCGTCGAGCGTGCGCAGCTCGCTCTCTAGCTTGGCATTCACGAACAGCGCAGGGGCGGGCGCAACGAGCGATTTCATCCGGGATTGCTCATTCTCATCTGTCAGTTTCACCTCATCGACGTTGAAAAGGTAGATGATGGGCTTGGCCGTGAGAAGGTGTAGGTCGGCTATGTGCTCCCTGTCTATGGTGGTATCGGACCAGACTGGCGCGCCGCTGTCGAGCAGGGTCTGGACATGCTGGTATGTGTCGCCGACGGGTTTAAGTTTGGGGTTCGCTTTGAGCTCTTTTGCGAACTTTGCTAGGCGGTTCGATACGGTCTGTAGGTCTGCTAGAACGAGCTCGGTTGTGATGACGTCTATATCTTTGCGTGGGTTGTGTTCGTCATCAACGTGGATGACATTGCTGTCGCTAAAGTCGCGCACTACCTGCACAATGGCGTTGCAGCTCCGGATGTGGCTTAGGAACTGATTGCCCAGCCCTTCGCCCTGGCTCGCGCCGGCGACAAGACCGGCGATATCGACAAATGTAACGGTGGCGGGTTTGATGGGTGCCCCGTGGTAGAGTTCACTCAGTTTTTGTAACCGCTCGTCGGGGACGGGCACGATGCCAGTGTTGGGTTCAATGGTCGCAAAGGGGTAGTTTGCTGCCAGTGCGCCGGCATCAGTCAGCGCATTAAACAGCGTCGATTTCCCGACGTTCGGCAATCCCACTATTCCTATGCTCAACATTTAAACCAACCTTTCTGTCTTTTGACAGATGAGTTGACAAGTGGTCTGAAAAGTTGTTTTCAGGTAGTTGTTTTGTAAAGTACCCGTTGCTATCGTTAGCATAGTACCCAACTTGTTCTGTGGCTGGAATTGGTAAGCGACCCCATATAGTAATCTCCTGTTTCGTTGCTTCTATCTTAGTAACTAGTTTTCTTATTACAGATTTCTTATCTGTGAAATCAAGACTTTGTACTAATTTTAACACGCCGTCAACCAGTTGCTCCACTGGAATAACAGGCTTGTTAGCAAGTTCTGCTTCAATGCCTGACATCTCAGCTACAATATCAGTCCGTTTAGTATTGGTTTCGTGAAAGTTATCCTTGTAAAGGCGTTCTGACATTACACCCTGACCGTAGGCTTTAGTGTAGCGGCGTTCCTCATCATCTAAGCCCTTGAGACGCTTTTTGAGTGCTTCTAGCTGGCTTTCAAGTGGGGAAGAGGACTTCTGCCACCGTTCTGCTTGCTTAACGACTAGTGACGGGTCACTGAGCAACGCTTTTATATTGTTCCAAACCAAAGCGTCAAACACAGGTGCGTTGATACCTTGCTCAAAGCACACACGAGGCATAGGGTATTTACTGAGCCTATCTGTGCAACGGTAGTATAGGTTGCCTTTGTTGGCAGGGTCACCAGTACGAGCCTTACCGCATACGCAGTTTACTAAGCCAGCAACAAGGTACTGATTCTTGCTGTTATTTCGTGTGTTGACCCTCTTATGGAGTGCCAACTGTACCTGCACATTATCAAACAGCTTTGGGCTAACGATTGCTGGCACTTCAACGCTTAGCCATTCTTCCATAGGACGACGCTTACGACTACCCTTAATCACCTTACGGTATTTTTGTTCGGGGTTTTGCGGATTCTTCGTTGGTACTGATTCGCTCTTGTTGTAGTAGTGAATGCCTTTGTAGGTTGTGTCCCTAACCATTCGGTCTAGTGTTCCGCCACTCCATTGTTCTCGCTTTCCTTTGGGTGGGGTAATGCCTTGCTCAAAGAGCTGACGCTTTACCTCGTGCTTAGACATACCCGAAGCGATCCACTCAAATATCTGTTTAACAACCTTTGCTTGACCCTTATTCACAGAGAAGTATCCGTCACGAGCGTCTTCACCAGACTTTATTCGTAGGTGATAGTCATAGCCATACTTAGGCTGGTAGCCTAAGAGTTTCTTGTTTTCACGCACTTTGCGGACTTTGCCAAGACGCATACGCTCAGTAATCTTGACCCTCTCGTATTCGTGGAAGATACCCATAACACTTCCCATCATCACTTCTTCGCTGGTTTGACCGTTGATGTCGTGTAGGCTTATATACTCAATCCCACACTCACGCAGTTCCTCTAGAATAATCTCCTGATGAAGAAACTTTCGGGAGACACGTCCACGGTCATAGGAGTAGAGGACATCAAACTTCTTATCTCGTGCGTCTGAACGCATTCGGTCTAGGTCGGGACGCTCAATAATGGCACCGCTCCAACCCTCATCTTTGTAAATACATTCAGGGAGTAGGAGAACATCTTTATCCGCTTTAATTCGGGCAAGTAGCTCCATCTCCTGACTTTGAATTGTTTGTTCTTCTTCCTGCTGTGCCGTACTGACACGCATATAAATTGCTGCTTTTTTCATTGCTTTCTCCTTGTGGAGTAGGTAGCTATAAATTTCTGCAAGGCTGTCTCGCTTATGCGGTAACCTCTGCCTAATTTCACAGCTTCTAGTTTTCCGCTTTTGATGTAAGTGAGTACGCTTTGCCAGTGAATTTGCAGTATGTCTGCGACTTCTTGCACTGTATGAAATTTATAGCTAACCATAGTAACTCCATTATTATTTTGTTGTAAGTAATTGTCAATGTTAATCCGTTAAATTCATTCACTTAGCTCCTTTTCTACTTGTTCAAATAGTTTGTTAAATATTTCGTCTAAGATATTGAACTCGTCTTCAACGACTATGTATTCAATCGTCGGTTCTTTTTGAGGTGTAGTTAATTCCTTTCTTTTCATGGCGTATCTCTTGGCTGTAAGTCTTAGCTATCTCTTAAACAGAAATCCTATAAGTTAATTAGTTATCTATATAGAATTAGCTATCTCATAGTGTTGGTAATCCTATAGGTTAATAGCTATCTAATAGGCCTAGTTATCAAATAGGTTATTCTTATGTGAGATTTAAGAAGCCTTGCCCTCCATTTCCTCAATCGCTTTGCTCAATTCAGCGTCAATGTCCATGTGTTCAATATCGCCAAAGACTTGGGAGGCGTCATTGCATTCGTTTACCGCTTTCAGGGCTAGTTCTTTTAAGTACAACCAGAGTTCGCATGAATTTTCGTAATCGTAGTTCGTCTTCCACTCTCCATTAGCGTCCTTTATCGCTGGTTTATAGACCACTAGCTCACCCGAATTTCTCTTAGACTGGATGACACGGATACCATTGACATAGAACCCAAGCGTGGGGAAGTGTAGTTTGACGAAGTATGTACCAGTACTGCTTTTGGTAACTTCTGGGAAGTTGTGGCCGAAATCTATTTGCATGACGAACCCCCGTTGATGTCGTGCCAAAGCTCGTGCAACAGGTCGTACCACTCATCTGTGTTGCGGTAACGGTTGCAGAACACACGGTCAAGTTGTGCCTCCACGAGTTCCACGTTTAGGCACTTACGGCGACGTTGGTCTATGTAGAATTTCTGACGCAACCAACTCGGTTTAGGCTTGTCAGCTTGCTTGAATAGCCACTTAGCCACAGTAAGCTGCTGACGTGTGATTGTTATTTCAATTTTAGACGAGACTTTCATCTGAGAAGTCGTGTCAGAAATTGGTGTTTGGTACTCGGAAGCACTATTTGTGTGTTCTGAGCCATTGTGTTTATTTTGTGTGCGACTTTCTTTCGTAAAGTCATTCATGTTATTTACCCTTCGGTTTGTGGATCGCCGACGAGTTCGCTAAAGTCGGCGGATTCCTGCGAACCTGAATCAAGGGTATTTCAAACAAGTCCAATAATTACTGGTATCGTTTTAAGTCGCACTAAGTTCGTTTAGCTACAGATTTTTAGGCTTAATACCAAATCCTAGTGTTTCCTCACCCCTGTTTCCTCAGAGAAGAAACTACGGAGCATCGTAAAAGTGAGCTGTTTTGAGGCTCCTCGATGCGGTATTAACCTGTCTTTCCAGACACCGAACCTACCGTCTAGTGGGCTAGTTGTGTTGGCGATTCGTTTGCCTGTTTGGTCTGTATATTCCTGGAGGTAATCATGCTGGCGCGTAAACAAATATGGTAGGTTTCTGACGAGACTGAAGTACGCTCGTCTGGTACGCTCGTGAGCCCATCGTTTGGTAATTGGGTCGCGCTCTCTGAGCCATACACTGTACTTTTGGTACCAAGCAGCCAGAGCTTCCTCGAACGTCAGTTCATCAGTTCGACTGAGCGTCAGGGCGACAGCCCTGAGCTCAATGTTCTGGACGAGTCTTGGTTTCTTCGTCAGACATTGGGTGATGGTCATGAGCTGATGGAACTGACAATGCTGCACGGGTACACCCCGTGCTTCCAGCATGTTCCGTACCCCTCGTCTACCATCAATTGTTACGGCTATGATGCTGTAACCCATAGACTCAATCGTATCTGTTGCGACCTCGTAATCTATGGTACGTTCGGTACCCTCAACTACTGCATAGTACAGCACAGTGTTTTCGCCTTCTTTTCGCTTTGCGTACGGGTCAATGACCACCAAGATGCCCCAACTCCCAAAGTAGGTAACATCCATGATCATGGCTACTGTACGAGGCTTCTGGGCAATGCGGGGTGGCACGTATGCCCGCAACTGTGTGCGTATGTGTTCTTCGCTAGTTCCGTATTCTTCTGCTAGTTTTCGTACGCTGCGGCCATCAAAGGCGTATTTGTGCCACAATGCCTTGAGCTGGCGATTAGGACGGCGACTACTCGCCCACGTGTGGCCACAGAGCGTGCAGCGATAGCGTTGTCTACCATTCTGTAGTCCATGTTTGATTACGTTGGTACAATGAAAAAACGGACAGCTCTTTCGAGTCATCTTCGTTACTCCTGTTTAGCTTGCACTTACAAGAATAGCGAAAACTAATGACTTAGAAATCTGTCCGTTTTAAGCTTAAGCAACAACTAGGATTTGGTATTAGGCCAAGAACGTAGAATGGATCATCAAACCGATGGGTTACGTGACTTTCATTTAGATATACCAATGGTCTCATGTTTTGATGAAAGAACAGTCGACCCGACTGTGCCAGTCATTGGTGACCGTACCAGGCCCTCTCCAGATGATTACTATTCCAGGAAGCTTGCACGCCTTGCTGCCGCCCAAGAGGCAGATAAATAAGTTATCCAAGGTTATTTCTGCATAGCTCTTTCGAATAATGTTCGATAGAGACTCGATAATAGTGGCTACTGATTGTCATTGATGAGCTGGCGTTCGTAGTCGGCGAGTTTCTCTATGAGGTCGTCTATATCGCCGTTCAGTGCACCCGGGATGTTGCTGCGGCTATAGCCTATACGGTGGTCGGTTATGCGGTCTTGCGGGAAGTTGTA
>JAKPIL010000006.1 GCA_029549845.1 bacterium | reverse complement strand
CAATGACCAATTCACAAGCACCAATACTCAAGCAATGTCACAATAACCAAATGTGTGAATGGGCTTCATTGAGACATTGCGGCATTTGGTCATTGCTTGGTCATTGCGATTTGGTACTTGGTCATTATCCGGAAGGGAGTGTAGCGGCATGAGCGGCGTGACCTCACAAGAAACCCTCGTCATCCTAGACTACGGCAGCCAGTACACCCAGCTCATCGCCCGTAAAGCCCGCGAGCTCGGCGTCTACAGCATTATCCTGCCATTCCGTGCTACGACCGAAGAAATCGCCGCCTACGACCCAAAAGGCATCGTCCTTTCTGGCGGACCAAATTCTGTCTACGAAAAGGATGCACCCGGGCTCAACCCCGATGTATTTGGGCTAGAAATACCACTCCTGGGCGTGTGCTATGGCATGCAGCTACTCGCCCTCAACCTCGGCGGCAAGGTCGAACCAGGCACCACCCGGGAATACGGCAATGCCACCATCTCACTCGCCGGGGAAAGCTCCCTCATAGACGCCAAAGCCGATGGCTCCACCGTATGGATGAGTCACGGTGACCACGTTGCCAGCGTGCCCGATGGCTTCGTCGTCACAGCCAAAAGCGGCGACATCATCTGCGCCATGGAAGACACGGCTTTGGGCCTGTACGGTCTACAGTTTCACCCAGAAGTTGCCCACAGCCTAGAGGGTAAAAACATTCTGGGACGGTTCTTTGACCTCTGTGGGTTTCACCGCGATTGGTCTGCGGGCTCGCTCGTCGACGAACAAGTTGCTCGTATACAAGCAACTGTTGGCGACGCCAATGTAGTATGCGCGCTTTCGGGTGGTGTCGATTCATCGGTGGCCGCCACACTCGTTGACCGCGCCATCGGCAGCCAGCAAACCTGCATATTTGTCGATACCGGCCTGCTTCGCCAGAACGAATACGAAGAAGTTCTCGCCGCCTACAAAGCCATTGGGCTCAATGTAAAACCCATCCGTGCCGCCGCTGATTTTTATGCCAAACTGAAAGATGTCGAAGACCCCGAAACCAAACGCAAAATCATCGGCGCCGAGTTTATTGCCATTTTTGAACGCGAAGCCAAGAAAGTGAAGGGTACAAAGTTCCTCGTGCAGGGCACGCTGTACCCCGATGTCATCGAAAGCGTTTCGGTCAATGGCCCCAGCGTCACCATAAAGTCGCACCACAATGTGGGTGGCTTACCCGAAAAGATGCAGCTAAAGCTCATCGAGCCGCTGCGCGAACTTTTCAAAGATGAAGTTCGTGAGCTCGGTGCCACCCTCGGCCTGCCAGAGAAAATGGTCCAGCGCCAGCCATTCCCGGGCCCCGGCCTTGCCATCCGTATCATCGGCAGCGTTTCGCCAGAACGGATAGAAATCCTCCAAAAAGCCGATGCCATTGTGCGTGAAGAAATAGAAAACCACGTCGTCAGGCCAGAAGTGTGGCAGTTCTTTGCCGTCTTATTGCCGATAAAATCTGTCGGCGTGATGGGCGATGGCCGCACCTACGAGCAAGTCTGCGCCGTACGCGCCGTGAGCAGTAGCGATGGCATGACCGCCGACTGGGCGAAACTCCCCCATGAACTACTGGCAAAAATCTCCAGCCGTATCGTCAGTGAAGTCCGCGGCATCAACCGCGTCGTCTACGACATCACCAGCAAACCCCCCGGCACCATCGAGTGGGAATAGGTATTGCTTTGCGGTTGATATTATGATACAAATTGTGCATGTCCTTCGCTACAGGTCCTTTTGGTGAGCAACAAGCTATACTCCGCAAAAGACAGGCAGCATCTGCTGCTGAACATAAGGCTTGGGTTGCAGCTCAGCAAAAACGGTTGCGTAGCGCCGAGCAAACTCTTGCTGTTGCGGAGTACGTAAGAACGATGCTTCTTAGCATGGGCATACCTCACACTACCGAAATATGCCTTTCTGAGAGCTTTCTGGAGCCAAAAAGTATCTTTAGGCGAGGGGATACTTATCGTACCAGTCGAACTACTTTACTGACTGGCTGGATACTCGCTGGGACCATCAGCTCACATGAGAGTATATCGGGTGGTTTTTCCTATACGGCAAAAAACGTTACCGCCTTACCCGCAAATTTGAACCAGTCCCCGGTTGCCTACTTCGACCGCCTCAGGGTCGCCCAAGATTGGCTTATACTTGGTAACAACCGCGGTAGTTCTCCGGATGTCGCGGTTACGAAGACGCTTTCGACAGCCAGCCCAGAAAATATCCATAGTGGATATCCTGAATATGGCTACCACACAGCTGCAACTCTGGCAAAAAAAGTCTCCGAGCATGATCAAACCGCGTCGGCGCTCGTCGCACTTGCAACGGCCCACAATATTTCGCTGAGTGGTTACTAGATTCAGTCACTATTCTCTAGACATTTCGTTTCAGAGTTTTTTGTATTTGCGTTCGAGACAGGATTCAGCGAGATTAGGTTTCAATACTGCTTTCCGGCTGGAGAAGATATGATGTGGGCAATCGCTATGGTCGCGAAGTCCGTCAACAAACTTCCCACAGCCTGACGGCCGGGGTATTATGGGCTTGGCATCAACCGCGTCGTCTACGACATTACCAGCAACCCCCCCGGCACCATCGAGTGGGAATAGGCACAAGCGCCTCGGTTTAAAAACTATTGTTGTTTGCGATAGCTATGAGCTCTTTGAGCACGGCACGCGTGCTCATCTGTCATTCCGACCGGAGTGGAGAAATCTCCTTTTTTGTCCGTACGAGACCGTGCACTACCGCCGGGTGGAGGAGAAGCCGATTACGGCGACTATGAGCGTTGCGGCGGCGACCAAGCTTATGAGCACTTCTGTAGATAGTTCTGGCCGGATGATGGCCAGCGCAGCACTGCCGAGCCACATTACGGCGATAACACCGGCGGTGTAGGGGTAGCGCAGCTGTATGACCCATTCTTTCAAATCGCTCATGCGTAACTCCTTTTGGTTATAAACTTGTACATGTGGCGGTCGCGCTCGGCCACCAGTGCCAACCAGTTCGACGCAACTTCGTAAGCACGCTCGTCACTCATTTCGTGGTGAGCCATGCTCTCGGTGACTCCTCTGAGTCTGATTTCATCATCAACCGCAATCATGCAACTGTGAATAATTGGCTCGTACACCCGCTCGTCATGCGCATCACTAATTGCTCGAATAACCGACATAAACATCGTCATTGAACGCTGGAGCAGGGCATTTTGTTCGGTAATGTGAATGCCGAGCTTGTTGTCTTGGTTGAGCACATTGCTAAATAGCTGGAGGAGCTGCTTGTCAGACACGTAGTGCTGTATCTCTGTTTGCTTGGCCTGCGTTGCAGTGAATCGGTCTATAAAACTGCTGAGTGAAAACGCATAGTCGTCACTTTGGGCAGATGCAACCCGTGCAAGCGCATCATGCAGCTCAACATCGAAGAAAGCGAGCATGGCCACGGCAAAGTTTCCGGCCTTAAAATCATCTTCGTAAAGATTGCGCATTTCATGAATGAGCGTGGCGAAGGCGCCCCGGTTTGTCGGAGCAGGACAGACCAAGCCAAAGTCTATGAGCGCCACTTTGTTATCGGGCAAAAGCCGTACATTTCCGGGGTGAGGGTCAGCCATGAGATAGTCTGCGTACACCGTGGCCCTCAGAAGTTCGGTACCGAGTAGCTGAAGCTGTGCCCATATATTAGAGCCGACTGACTGCAGTACAAGATCATCGATACGGTGGCCCTCGCGCTGTTTCATTTCGAGCGACACTATCGATACACCACCTATATACTCCTGCACCAAGACAGTACGGCTTGTGAGACTTGGATACGAGCGAGGAATAACGAGCGTTTTCCTTTCGTCAAAGTACGACCGCAGCTGCTCACCATTCTGTGCCTCAAGCTGGTAATTTGTTTCGAGCCATGTTGCGCGCGCAAACTCCCGCGCCATCATGCGAAAGTTCACCATTGATGCACCGGTGAATAGACTAATCACGTTACCGATGATGGTAAGCATCCGCAAATCGGTCCGAAGAGTCCTCCGCACCGAGGGGCGTAGTACCTTTACGATTACTTGTTCGCCAGATTTCAGCTGAGCCCTATAGACCTGGCCGTAAGACCCTGCGGCAAACGGCTTGGGCTCAATGGCCTCGAGCCGCCCAGCAAGGGAACCGAGTTCGTACTGCAGATCAATTTCTTCATAGGGGACTTGTTCGAACGCCATCTCGGCACCCATCCCCTCAACCAAATACTTTGTACTTTTATGAACGGCCAACATCTGTAAGAACTTCACATACACCCCACCGAGTTCTTGGCACTGCCGAGCTATTTCAAACTTCCAATCATAGGCGTTCGTGATACGGGCCTGTCCAACTCGCAGAACAGAGCGCAGTACTTGCAGCGTGCGGAACATCGTTAGCGACCCCGCTTGAACCCAATTAAGAACAACGTCACCGTCAGCACCAGCACTATGCTCGCAAGAAACAGGCCGTTTACCTTCGTGTTGAGCGCCAGCAAAATCAGCGCAAGCCAGATTGCCACGATACTCACAAACACAAATGCGTACCTCATGAACCTCAGTATACCGAATGGTATGCAAAGAGTGAAGCACCGCCGGTCTGGCCACCACGTCATGGTCATCTTGAGCAAATTCGAGCTAGTGTCATTCTAACTACCGTCATCTTGAGCGAAGTCGAAAGATCTCCTTCTTATTTCGCTCCCGAACCAGGCTGCAGCACGACAGCATTCTAGTTCTGGATGCTATAGCATGGAGAACTAGAATGGGGTAGATACCAAAGAGGACGTGCCATTCTTCATGCTTCATGCTTCATGCTTCATTCTTCATGCTTCACTCATAGCTATCATGCCCTTGCCATAGTCACTATACTGCGCTATACTTTGTATAGTAAACAAAGGAGCGCACCATGTCAGATACACCGAACGTAACCATATATTCAGCCGAGTGGTGTGGATTCTGCCATGCGGCCAAGCAGTATCTAGACCGCGCGGGCATAAAATACACCGAAAGAGATGTAGACGAAAAGCGTGAATACGCCGAAGAAGCCATGCAAAAATCCGGCCAAACAGGCATACCCGTTCTGGACATAAATGGCACCATCATCGTCGGTTTTGACCGCCCCCGCATAGACGCCGCCCTCGCCGCCTAGGACTTTATAACCCAATGCTTGCATAATTTGCCACTTTATGCTATAGTCTTTGTAATGCACCCCCACAGAAACCCAGCAGTATTCGAACTGAGCGCCGCCGGGCACCGAACACCTGAAGAAGATGATCTTCTCAACGCAATCAGCAAGCTAGCATTGCAATCTTTTGACAAATCTTTAAGCCAAATCACAGACTTACTTGATGGGTCGGCACGTATATTTTACGCCACAGTACAGCCTACACAGGGTGGCGGACCCACTTTTGCCGGTGCAGTATTGGCAGAGATTAGACCTGAAGACCATGAAGGCTGTATTTTGGGTATTGCAGTGCTTGAGGATTACCGAAGGGAAGGGGTGGGAGATTTTCTGATTAGCGCCATCAGAACCGCGGCAGGCGGGAGGGGCGCTCACCTAAGCATAAAGCTACCCACCGACTATACGCTCCCTGATGCGGCAAAAGGGCTTATTGAGGATCATAAAATATCCATAGCAGCGTGAATTACGTTCGAGAAATGGTCGTGTATAGTATAGCCTATGGCGTTTGAGGATTTTCAGACCAAGGAGTCTGTAGTGCTGGTGTATACCGGTGATGGCAAGGGGAAGACCTCGGCCAGTCTGGGTCTTTTGGCGCGCGCCCTCGGC
This sequence comes from bacterium, assembly GCA_029549845.1. GTDB lineage: Bacteria > Patescibacteriota > Saccharimonadia > Saccharimonadales > UBA4665 > JAGXIT01. Next base: position 3,509 of record JAKPIL010000006.1, on the reverse strand, counting down.
AACCGCTGGAAGGTCGCCTACGTGCAATTTATAAAATACTGGGGCGTAGGCGAGCACACCTTTATACGCGATATTTTGCCCGTATACAAAGACGATCTGCTGTTTTACAAAGGCGGCAAGGGCTTCTACGATGCGGGAGATCTGAGCGCCAGCGATGTCACCCCAGACCAGCATAAACAAGCCGCAGCCGAGACATATTCCGTCGCATTTGAGTCTGCCACCTCTGGTGAATTTCACTTGGTTATCTGCGACGAAATAAACAATGCCGTCCACGACGGCCTCCTCACCAAAAAGCAGCTGCGCGACCTCATAACCAAGCGTAGCCCCAAAACCAGCCTGTGCCTGACCGGTCGCAATTTCCCGAAAAATCTGCTAAAATATGCAGATATAGTAACGGATATGACAAAGGTAAAACATCACTTCGATGACAAGTTCCTCGCCAATAAAGGCATTGACTACTGAGCGGCTTTGGACTCAACCTGGACCAACTCCAATTGAAGACGTAGCCTTCGATGGCGCACTAGTACTCGCAAATCGACACGCGTCACATGGCGATGAGATAGATTGGCGCCTTGCTGGAGCGCGTTCGCTTGTGCCCGTTCTACGTAAAGCACAGGTCATCGAAACAACTAAAGACGATGATGAAACCGTAGACCTCGTGCGAGACGCTATGGGTAGAGATACTTCCGCACCGTTGCTTCTGTGGACAATGGGTGGCGACAATAGCTACCGCTGCGCAGCACGAGCCGCTGCCGGAACGGCAACAGTTGTAGCCGGAGTTGGGCTCGGCAATGGCAACGTAGCACAGCGAATTGCGAATTCTGATGCATTTTTTCAAAATCCAGAGGAACTACTGAAGCCTGGCGCTGGCGTTGTACGCGACCACTACTTATTTGAAGTCGTATTTAACGGTAGGCTTCATTATGCAACAACCAATGCAGGATTTGGCGAAACAGGATTTGGCGCGCATCAAATCTCAAATAAGAAACACCGGGCGCATCCATTCTATAAATTGCGTGAAATGAGAGAACTTCAAGAATATGTGCTAGCCTTTCGCTCAATGGCAGAAATTAAGATGGCCAAACGCTGTGTGTTGATCGAGGAGGCAGGCAAGACACAACTCATACTCGGCCGCGATTTTATGTTTGGACCCGAAATGGCGAAAGTCGTCGACATGCCATATACCCAACTTGATGATCCAGAGGCGATCTACTTCGATCTCGAGAGTCGTTTTCACCTTCCTTCGTGGCTGACTGGCATCCAAACTGGTAGCAAAAGCTACAAAAGGCTACTGGCAGGCGATACTCATTCCGTTAATATCCTTACTGACGGGTGGGCGTACATAGATGGCGATCCCTCGCGCCTGCAGCCCGGACAGTTCAGCATACGATGTTCTCCTATGTCCTATCCGGCACTAACAATTCCCGAGCAGCGAACCGGGTTAAAGACACCTGGCGGCATATCTGGCTTAACACAAAGGCTGCGGCCGATAGTTACTGCGGCGATTGCCAGATAGTCTTGCCTGTACTACCGGATATGTAAGCTGAGAGTTATACTACAGTTTATGACAACAAAGCGTTGGGGATTGATGGTTTTTGCGGTGGCGCTGATGGTTTTTGCGGCAGTGGCGAGTTCACGCGGGTGGCTACGGCCCATAGATTCAAAGACGCTCATGCACATGCAGCCGGGTTCGTACGCGGTGAAGCAGTTTGTAGATGGCGACACGGTGATGGTGGACATGCAGGGAACTACCGAGACAATCCGGTTTATAGGCATAGACACGCCAGAAACGCACAAGCCAAACACGCCGGTGCAGTGCTACGGCCCGGCCGCGGCGGCTTATACAAAAAACCGCATTGGCTCCCAGCGTATACGACTTGTGTCCGACGCCCTCACCACCAACCGCGACCGCTACAACCGCTTGTTGCGGTATGTGGTACTAGAGGACGGCACGTACCTCAACAAAGAGCTCGTGCAAAAAGGCTATGCCTTTGCCTACGCATTCCCGTTCGCTAAATCAGATGAATTCCATGCCACCATGGAGCAAGCCCAAAAAGCCAAAGCCGGCCTGTGGGGCAACTGCGCCCCGTACCAAGACCCTAACACCGGCCAGTGGCACACCCCATCCGAAGTCGCTGATAGATAATAATCGGAAGCCAGGCCAAACCAGCGAATATCACTACAATGCATGTGAGCAAAAAAATATAGCCAGCTGCGAAATTTTTGCCATGATAGCGGTAATTCTGCTGCCAGCTCCTCACATAAGCTACAACCGACCCTATATTTGTCTGCCCGCGACGTAAAGAAACAGCTGCGTTGAGCATTGGTGTATAGAGAACCCTATAGCCAAGCTTTCGAAGCGCAAGCGTCATATCAATATCTTCGTCTACCGCAGTCGTGTCATGACAAAATTTTTCCGCGTCAACCCAAGCAGTTCGCTCGATAGCCATCACTGAGCCCCAGAGCGTCCACCCCCCGGCTGCAGGGTATTGAAAATATTGATACATCATAATTTGCAGCCGCCCAAAAAGAGCCGGAAACGGTACGTCATAGAATGTTCCTCTACCAGTAAATGCCTGAGTGTTGCGATGAGTATGTATGAGGGCATCCAATATTTCGCACCAGTTTTCTGCCAACCTCGTGTCTGCATCTATGCGCACTATCCAGGAGCCGTTCGCAGAAGAAAATCCTCTTTTTTGAGCATATTGATGACCTTGGTTTGATTCACGCACAACCGTAATGCCTGGATATGTCGACACGAGCTCAATTGTCTTATCTTGTGAGTTGTTATCAACTACAATAATTTCATCAAAGGGGCGCGTTTGCCGCACGAGCGTATTTAGACAGTCCTGGATATACGCCTCTTCGTTGTATACCGGAATAACAACAGATATCTTTCGCTGTTTTGGCACGGTATAATGGTAGCATGACGCTGCTTGGAAGTAGCGGAATAAAGGACTCTGTATTATGAATGAAGTAAAAAAGAGTAAAGAGAAAGAAGCAAAGGGTGAAGCTAACTCACCGTCATTCCGAGCAAAAGCGAGGAATCTTCTTAGGAGCAGGGGAGATCTTTCGACTTCGCTCCACACCACTCAAGATGACAAGACTCAATGGAAACTATGGTTGAAGCGCGGCTTTATTCTTGTTTCATGCTTCATACTCCTTGCTGCGTCTCTCAGCTATGCCATAGCGCTATGGTACCAGCACTCGCAGAGCGGCAAACCGTACAGCCTGGGAGTGACGTTTATACCCAGCTACGCAGAATACCTTGGCGTTGACCCGCACGAGACGCTAGATGCCCTCACCGGTGACCTGGGCGTACGGCAGTTTCGTCTCGTGAGCTACTGGGACCAGATAGAGGTTTCACCTGGGATATATAATTTCGCTCAGCTGGACTGGCAGTTCCAGGCCGTAGAAAAGGTGGGCGGGCACATAAGCCTGGCCATAGGACTGCGCCAACCACGCTGGCCCGAGTGCCATGCGCCTAGCTTTTACGACACCAAGCAGCC
>JAKPIL010000201.1 GCA_029549845.1 bacterium | reverse complement strand
GGGCCGATGAACGTTGTACCCCTGGCTTCGACGTTTTGCAACGCATATGGGGTCGACACACCGGTTTCGAAAGATATAAGCACACCGTTACGGAGCTGCTGGAGCGCCTGGCCAACCGGCTCAAAGCCAACGACCAAACTGTTCATAACGATGGTACCTTTGGTATTTGTAAGCAAAATGTTGCGCATACCCAGCAGTGCCCGCGTGGGCATGGTGTATATAAGCTTGGTGACGCCCTTGGGGCTCGCAAATTGCTCTTTGAGCGTGGCGCGGCGCTGGCCGAGCTCCATCTGCACCGTGCCGACATGCTCGGCCGGAACTTCTATGATTACTTCCTCAACCGGTTCAACTTCTTTGCCGTTTTCGATGTGTGTTACCACTTGCGGGCGACCAACTTCAAATTCATAACCTTCGCGGCGCATGGTTTCTATAAGCACACCCAGGTGCAGTTCCCCGCGGCCGGCCACCGTGAAGCCTATGCCGTCATCACTGACCTGCAAGCCCACATTTGTTTCCAGCTCTTTCTGGAGACGTTCGCTAATCTGGCGGGATGTATTGAACTCGCCTTCCTTGCCTTTGAACGGACTGGTATTTGGCCCCAGGTAGATGCGCAGTGTTGGCGCCTCTACCTCTATGACTGGCAGGGCTTCTGGCTGCAGCGCATCGGCGATGGTTTCACCTATTTGCGCTGTAGCGACGCCCGTAAGCTGCACAATATCGCCCGCCACACCTTCTGGTACTTCATACTTGGAGACACCGCGGCTCATAAATACGAGCTCTACTTTGGCCTTTGTTTGGGTGCCGTCTTTTATACACAGCACAACCTGGTCACCAGCCTTTACGTGGCCGCGTGTAATCCGGCCGATGGCGTATTTGCCCTTAAAGTTGTCCCACGCCAGGGCAGTTACGAGCATCTGGAATGGTTTGTCGAGTTCAACGGTAGGTGCAGGGATTTTCTCTATGACTGCGTCAAATAACGCCGATAGATCGGCTGGTTCGCCCGCATCTGCTGGTGGCGTTACCCAGGCTTTACCTTCACGGCCAATGGCGTAATACACCGGGTAGTGTAGCTGGTCTTCGTGGACGGCGAGCTCTAGAAACAAATCGGCTAGTTCATCTTCAACCTCGGCGATACGTGAGCCTGGTTTGTCTATTTTGTTGATGACGACTATGGGTCGCAACTCAGCTTCCAGTGCCTTTTCGAGCACAAACTTTGTTTGTGGCATGGGGCCTTCCTGGGCGTCGACTATCAGCAGACAACCATCGGCCATATTGAGCGTGCGCTCAACCTCGCCAGAAAAATCGGCGTGCCCGGGTGTGTCGATGATGTTTATGCGGTAGTCGCCGTGCTGCACGGCCGTGACCTTGGCGGTGATGGTAATGCCACGCTCGCGCTCTTGGTCGCCACTGTCCATTATGAGTTCTTGGCTCATTTCTGCCTGGTTGTCACGAAAGGTGTGGCTCTGCTTGAGCAGGCCGTCAACTAGCGTCGTCTTCCCGTGGTCGACGTGCGCAATGATTGCAATATTCCGAATTTTAGTTGGGTCTTGTTTCATAAAAAATAGCGCCTCGGGCGCTCCTCTGAAAGCATTATATCACAAAGCAGATTGAAGTAACAGCCCCGCCGCCGCCAAACGTGCTTTTTCCCGAGCAATTACTTCACTTTTATCCAATCTAAACACGCCATAAGGGAATATACGCCTTGTCCGGTCAGTAGGATTGAGGCGACCAGTTGCAACTATCGCCCTGTTAAGGACGCCATTAGGGAGCCTAAATAGTCGCACATTTATCTGGTGGCCGTCCTGGGCGGGAGACGTACCTCTTTCTGGTCTTAAGCCGACCACACCAAGCTGAAAGTTGATATAGGTGACCATACCTCTCAGTTGTGCCTGATCCATTTCGATCGGTGGCATCTTGTCCGGTACTTCCACTACGTCTCCCCTATCAGAAAACCACACGTTTTTATCCTGGGTATCACTATCTTGAAGCCTGGGCGCGTACGCCACTGTTGCACCAAGCATTGTTTGTGCAACAGAGGTAACTATGGTACCTAGCGCAATTTGTGCCTCTGTAATCCTACGCTGTGTTTCATCGGCAGCGTTCAGCGCACTAGTATAGC
>JAKPIL010000095.1 GCA_029549845.1 bacterium | reverse complement strand
TCTTTTCTATCAGCTCCACCAATATAAAAGCCTGATCGCAAGATCGGGCTTTTATATTGGTCGTGATTGATAGGGTACCGCCCCGCCAGGGTGAGGGTTGCCAGCGGCAAGCCGCAAGAGAACATTCCGATGCAAACTGGTTTGCAGTAGTGAATGTTCTGAACGAGTGAGCGTAAGCGAACGCGTACCCGCCAGCTCCACCATCCTTCGTCGCTCATTTTGATGAGCTATGAAGGATGCCCTTCGAAGCTTCAGCGAAGTAGGGCATAATACGTACATGTACTATGCATACATCCTTCGAAGTGAAACACACGACCAGTATTATTACGGCTCAACTACAGATTTGCAACAACGCCTGATTGCACACAATGCCGGTCAAAGTTTGCATACCCGCAAATATCGACCTTGGGTAATCATCTGGTATGGCGCTTTTACAAGCAAGAAACAGGCGCAGTCTTTTGAAAAATAGTGAGACACCACCGGACAAGCCGGTGGCTTGATGAGTGGGGTCGCCTAAAAGGCGATGCCGCCGCGAATTTAGTGATTAGTACTGGTATGGTGAGCTAGAAACGTCCAGCTTCGGCTGACTGCTCGTCTTTTTCCTGGTCACGGATATATGTCCGGATGACCTCTTCTTCCAGGCCAACGGTGCTAACAGCATAGCCTCGGGCCCAGAAGTGCTCACCGTTGAAGTTTCTGGTTTTACCACCGAACTCACGAGCGATGGCGATAGCAGACTTTCCCTTCAGGAAACCGACCACTTCTGAGACTTTATACTTCGGGGGTATCTCGATGAGCATATGGACATGGTCAGCCATGAGGTAGCCTTGAATTATCCTGCAGTCCTTTTGGGCTGCCAAAGCGTGAAAGATCTCACGGAGACGAGCTCGGATGTCACCGTAGAGCTGCTTCTTCCGCATCTTGGGGATGAAGATGATATGATATTTACAGTCCCACTTTGAGTGAGACAGGCTGTGGTAGTCTTGAGACATGGTTGTCGATCCTTTCGTTAGTTGCGGCGGATCTACCCCACTCATGCAAAAAGCCCCAAGCATACACTGTATACTTGGGGCTTTTTCTGTGCCAACGTGAAGGTCGAACCGTTGCGAGTCACACTAGTAGAACTAGTGGATTACCTTTGGGGATATTTAAAGTCTGCTTCCGGCAAAGCATTTATGCGAAAACGCCTCATCTTGTAATTACTCGGCCGAACAAACCCTCCTGGGGCATAGGTAAACATACAAAAATACTCGCCAACTCCAATCCTCATAGGCTTTTGGGGCGTACACTCATATTCTATGATGCAACACGAGCTTCTAGGACGGGCTTTGAGTCATGTTGCTACATATCGGTGGCTATCCCATTTTGTCCCTGTTATCATTAGCATATGAGCGAGATGACTTTAGAAAATAATGAACACCGACCTATTATACGGATTGACGATACCATACACCGACCTACGCACTGGTGGACACCAAGCGTGCATGATCTGCTTAATTATTTAGAAAAAGTTGGCTTCCCTTACTCACCACGAGTACTGGGTTTTGATGATGAAGGCCGAGAAGTTCTGACATATATTGAAGGTGAGTCCGGTAAAGAGGGTTGGCATAAGATTCATTCAGATGAAGGTCTTGCGAATTTTGCAAAGCTGCTCAAGAGCTATCATGAAGCAATCGCAGACTATAGGCCACCTACTCATGCCAAATGGGCATACAGTCCTAATGAGCTAAAGCCTGGTGAAATAATGTGTCACGGTGATTTTGGGCCCTGGAATATAGCATGGGACGGCGAAAAACCAGTCGGAATATTGGACTGGGATTTTGTTTTACCAGCAAAACCTGAATACGATATTCTATACGCCCTAGAATACTCCGCACCCTTTAGAGATGATGAAACTACAATGACGTGGCATCACTTTGCGGAGGTGCCTGATAGAAAGCGTCGTATTCAAACCTTCTTAGACGCTTACGGTACTAGCTTGTCGAATGTTGTAGATGGAGTTGCAAAAGTGCAGCGACAAAGCATTTTGCACGTAAAGCACTTGGCGGATCGTGGCCTACAGCCACAAATGGACTGGGTGAAAGACGGCACACTGAATAATGTCGAGAAACAGGCTAAATGGTCGGAGGATAATAGACTCCTATTTGAGTAAGCCTATGGTCAAATCCGAATCACCAAAGTAAAAACACCGTAAGAATGTCTTCTTGAGCGAAGCAAAACGAAGTCGAAAGATCTTCTTCTTGCCTGTTAGCTACAAGTACACCAAAGAGATTCCTCGACTTCGCTCGAAATGACAGGGCTGGAGTTTTGTGATTCGGGTTTAATAAGTTTTCATTTTGTCTGGTTAGTTTGGAAAATATAAGTGACAAAGCTAGGACTAGTTTGTGGGTGGTATACTTCTTGCAATGAATACGTTTTACATTGCTCGGCATGGCGAGACCGAAAACAACAGAGCTGGGCGGCTTTCTGGCTGGGTGGACACCCCGCTTACGGAAAACGGTTTGCTGCCAACCAAAAAAGTTATCTCTAAACTGCAGAATGTCCCGATAGATTTTATGTACTCTAGCGACTCTGGAAGAGCGTTCATTACGGCTTACCACATAGCCAGGGGCATCGGCTTCGACAAGGAGATAATGGCACTTCAGGGCTTAAGAGAAGTAAGCTACGGCGACGCAGCGAACATGTTTTCTAGCGAAGCCTACGCACTATACCCCAGGCTAGACAGAGACACGTTTTACACACCGCCAAACGGCGAGTCTTTGGAAGCAATGCAAAAACGCGTGCTTAAAACACTAGAAGAACTAAACAAAACCCACAACAACGCCCACATACTGCTGGTGTGCCACTCTGGCGTAATGGCAGCCTTGCGCGCTAGCCACATAGGCCAAGACTTTGGCGAACACAACATAAGCGAAGCCTACCCCCACGACTACGTTGGTGTTTTCACATTTTCGGGAGGCATAATAAGCTCATTCAAAGAATTATTAACTTAGACATTCTTAAATTAGGCCTATACTAAATCATTCTCGCTTTGGCGGGAGATCATCCAAGAGATTACATGAAGGTGTTCAGCGCTCGAATGACCGTAGAGACACGTACACCCTGTACCAGTCGCTGAGGGAGAGGGCTTGGGCGCGAGATTTGGGGTCTATGCCCGCTTGCTGCAAAAGCGCTTTAGCGTCTTCTTTGCTCAGGTGCAATCCCGCACTCAGAGAGTTCAGCAGGGTTTTGCGCTTTTGGCTAAAGCCGGCTTTGACAATCTGGAAGAACAGCTTTGTGTCGACGTCCGTGAAAAGTGAGTTTTCACGGTAGCGCAGCACTAGCACCTGGCTATCTACCTTCGGTGGCGGTGTAAAGAGCTTTGCGGGGACAAACACACCCAGGCTGACATCGCAGTAATACTGGGCGCTCACACTCAAAATAGACATCTGTCCTGGCTGAGCCACAACACGCTCGGCCACTTCTTTTTGTATAAGCAGCGCTGCATAGCTAAATGGGTTATCACTTTCTGTAAGCACCCGGATAAGATTGCTTGTGAGGTAATACGGTATATTGGCAACGACTTTATAGCCGGCGGGTAGCTGCGTGAGGTCAAAACTTAGGATATCACTCTCGACCACCGTGAGGTTATCGACTACCTTTGGGCTTATAGAACCACTCCTGAGGAGGCCGGCCTTTAGATTGGCGGCGAGTATTTTATCGAACTCAACGGCGGTGACGTGGGCACCGCGCTGAAGCAGCTTGCGGGTGAGCGTGCCCAGGCCGGGGCCAACCTCGAGCACCGTATCGCCCGCCTGCACATCGGCGCCGTCACAAATGGCTTCAAGCGATGCGCTGTCATGCAGCCAGTGCTG
>JAKPIL010000174.1 GCA_029549845.1 bacterium | reverse complement strand
AACAATATCTAAAACCTCTCTGCTTCATAGATAAGTAATGTCTAACGACATAACTTATTGGTCAATAACAGAGATGAGGTTAGTTAAAAAGCTCCACGATTTTGCCTATAGCTCTCTTAAGCTAATATCTGAAACCGACACGACCGATCCAGTACAACTCCTACCTTACTTGGGATTACAACATACTCTCGCCTCAAACACTGAGGCTTAATTTGAAAGATCTAGCGGATGATGACTTGGTCGCGGCGTGGGCCGACGCCTATGTAGGTAACAGGGAGACCGGTCCAGGTTTCGAGCGTAGTTATGTAGTCTTGCGCAGCTTGTGGGAGGTCCGAGAAGGAGCGCACCTCTGTTATATCTTCATCCCAGGCGGAAAGTTCCTCGTACACGGGCTCACACTTTTCGAGCGCCCAGGCAGAATCTGGCGCCATGGTGAGGGTTTCCCCACGGTACGTGTAGGACGTGCATACCTTGATGCTCTTGCCGTAGCGTGGTACCCAATCAAGCTTGGTTATAGCCAGTTCGGTCGTACCATTCACCATATTTGCGCGGCGGATGCCCGTAATATCGAGGTAGCCCAGCCGGCGCACGCGGCCGGTTGTGGTGCCTTTTTCGGCATCGATGGTAGACATATCGCCGTGTAGGACATCGAGCAGTTTTTCATCATGGATTTCGGTTACAAACGGGCCACCACCCACGTGTGACTGCACAGCCTTTACAATACCTATAGAGCGTTCGAGCGTGGTCGGCGCAATTCCTAGACCAGCAGCAACGCCGCCCGCGGTTGTAGAAGAAGACGTCACAAACGGGTACATGCCGTGGTCTATGTCGAGCAAGAATGCCTGCGCACCCTCGGCCAGCACGGTCGCACCGTCTTGTAGCTGCTGGTTCACATATACTGATGTGTCGGCCACAAATGGCTGCAGTTTCTGGAGGGCGGCCGCGTACAGTTTCACTTCATTTTCTATGTCAACAGATGGCAAACCATGTTCTTTTCGTGCCATTTGTACTGACTCAAGCCCATCGCGCACAACCTGCAAGAGCGAATCATGGCTCCCCAGCAGCCGCTCCACACGGACTCCAGCACGCTGCGCTTTGGCAGCATATGTATCGGCTATGCCGGCTTTGGTCGAGCCCTGGGCACCGCGGCCAAGCTCGCGAATCTCTTCAAGCTGTTTGTAGTGGGGCAGCACCAGGTGGGCAGACGAACTCACCATTAGTTTCTGTGGTGTCACCGCAATCCCCAGCCGTTCTATATCGGCCACTTCCTCGGCAAATCGAATCGGGTCTACAATGGTGCCATTGCCTATGACATTCACCGCGTTATCGTGTGCTATGCCAGAAGGAATAATGTGCAGCGCAAGCTCGCGGCCGTCTGGCAACACCACGGTATGGCCAGCATTGCTGCCGCCGTTAAAACGAGCCACAATGTCGCATTCCTCTGCGAGCATATCGACTACACGGCCTTTGCCTTCGTCGCCTCGCTGTTGTCCAAACACACCGATAATTTTCACCTGTTCATAGTACCTTTCCTAGCGGCGTATTACAATCCTAGAACTTTCGGCCCTCATGTGAGAAAATATAAGGTAATACCTATTAATCTATCTGCACCTGGGAGGTATCCGACATGAAATCATTTGCAAAAACTACGTTATTACTTGGTGCCTTAACTGGGCTGTTTCTGGCTGTAGGCTACACGCTGGGCGGAAGGAGCGGGGCAGTCATAGCACTGCTGATTGCGACCGTTATGAACTTTGGCATGTACTGGTTTAGTGGCAGCATGGTGCTCAAAATGCAACGAGCCGTACCGCTCGATGTCAAAGCGTATCCGTACATAGAAAAGGCCGTGCGCGAACTGACCGTCAAAGACAATCTGCCCATGCCCAAACTTTACTTTGTCGATACGCCCATCCCCAACGCGTTTGCCACCGGGCGCAACCCGTCGCACGCCGTTGTTGCGGTGACGCGCGGTATTACCGAAATCCTAAACGAACGCGAACTGCGCGCGGTCATTGCCCACGAGCTTGGGCACGTTAAGAACTATGATATGCTGGTGTCTACCATCGCAGCCGCCGTAGGTGGTGCCATCTCCATTTTGGCCGAAATGGCGTTCTGGGGCGGTTCACTCTTTGGTGGCGGAGACGACGAAGAAGG
>JAKPIL010000171.1 GCA_029549845.1 bacterium | reverse complement strand
CCAGGGACGTTCCTAGGCCAAACGAGCCAACATCACCCATGATAAATCGAGCCGGCGGGATATTGAACCACAGATATGATAGAAGCGCACCAACGATGGTCATGCAAAACGCAGCGATACCAAAGCTGGCTTGCAGTGCAGCAATAATACCAAATGCGCCAAATGCGCTTAGGAGAAGGCCTCCGGCGAGTCCGTCCATCCCATCGCTGATGTTCACAGCATTTCCTGTGCTGACGACGACGAGGATAAACAGGGGTATTATCATCCATCCAACATTCACCATGCCAATAAAGGGAACGATTACGCCCACTTGCCGAAGCTTGTAGTGGAAAAACCAGGCACCGACGGCCGCAACAATGGTAATCATGGTAAATTTCAAAGGTGCTCGGAGCCCGGCAACACTGCCACCGATGCCTCGGATATTGACGATATCATCAATTAGCCCAACAAGACCGCCGCAGAGTAGGCCGGCAAGGGGCAGCCATGTTTGGCTGCGGTCGAAGTTCCAGAGAACCGTTACGATGGTAATAGACGCAAGCGTGACAAGCCCTGCCATGAGTGGAATATGCCTTTTTATGCGAAGCTTGGCGATCACCTCCAGCGCCTCACCCGTAGTCGAGGTGCTTCGGTGCCGCTTCCACCACTTATATTTGTAGGCAAAGTGTGTATACAGTGGTGTGAGCAACATAGCGAGAGCAAAAGCTAGGAAGCTGAGAAGCAGCATTTTTGTGGTTTTCTGGGTGAGCTGATCGAGCGTAAATATCGGTGGTTTCATCTGTGAGGGAGAATCTTTCGTAGTACTTATGACGCCGTCGCGGGGTCGTGGTCTTGTGACCTTGCCATTAAGTGTATACCATAGAAGGAGCTTCGGCTAGCAACATTACATCACCCCATGCAGCAACCAACAAATCCTATTCTCATCATCGTACGTGGTATCCCGGGCAGCGGGAAATCGTATGTAGCGGCTGCCCTTTGTCACGCGCTCGGCGAAGACCGCGTAGTGCTGCTGGACCCAGACACCACAGACTACACGAGTGAGGTGTACCAGCGGCATGTTTCCGCCCAGTTGGCAGAAGGAGTTGACCCGACATTGCACGCTTACCGTTATCTGCGGGCGCAGGCATATGAGGCAATTGCCGCGCACAAGATTATCATATGGAATCAGCCATTCACGAACCGCGACATATTTCAGAAGATGATGGGCCGGTTGCATGCGCAGGCAGCAGAGTCCGGAACTAGACTTGCGGTACTGATCGTAGAAGTACAGACAGATCCTGTAGTAGCAAAAGAACGGGTAGTACAGCGTAAAGCGGCCGGGGGCCACGGCCCGTCCGACGCAACGCTACAACGTCGTATAGACGATTACGAAACGTTTGCCGAAGAAGGCTATGAAACTGTTACGGTAAGGGGTGACAGTGATGTATCGTATTCTGTAAGTTCAATATTACAACATATATCATAAAAATAATATTGACATAGTACATAATTAAAGTATTATTACTATCTGTGAAAATACCAGTTTCTGAGTTGCCTAAGGTGCTCGATGACGATCATAACCTGGCTTGGGCCATGGCCCTGCCTGAAGGTGCAGTAGACCCCCGAAAACTTGTGGTGGACATGGGCCAATTCGGGTTTGCAACCCGTATGGCTGGATTAGGGGGGGTTGTCGTGAGGGGCTACCAGGGAGAAACGTCTCAGTATAGCTTAAACGCTTCGTCCGTGAGTGGTATCAACACTGACGGCTCTGCGACAGGCGTGGGTTCGGTATCCGTCGAGAAGGCAGAGACCGAGAACATACATCTTGAGGATGATAACGATATACAATTACCCGAAACGTATCGTTGGCGTGTTGCTACGGTCGATATAAATAGAGCTGAAATAGCCTCATGTATTGCTGATAGGCGCAGAGGGGGACAAACATCAGAAGAGGCATGGGCCAGTGAGCTCAACCGGTCACTTAGTCGTGGCATACGAACAGCTGCGTTTAATAACCTTCTGAGAACACCTGCTAAAAAATTCTATGATGCATCATATGCGACTACGTATGGCGGTATTGCCGTAGGAGAACTTATATATAGTACGCCGGATCATGCTCTTAGTTTTCTGACAATAAGCTGTGCTCTAGCGACAATATTTCAATCAACAACGAATAAAGTTATATATGGTGAGCCCCTTTTGCGACAAAAAAGATGGGGCGTACTACCGTTTACTGGCATACAGCCTGATAGGTTTGCGCTGGCCAGTATGGCCCTCGCAGCAAAACCACTCATCAGTTCGACAGAGCGGTAATGCCTGATTACCGGTAATAGCTGACACCGGGATAACGTTGACAAGCATCACTTTCCTTTGATGCAGCGTGTAACGCCTTCGATAATTTGCGCGGGGTTCTCGGCGAGGATGGTGCGGAAACCCATGGCAGCGGCGGGGTCGAGGTTGCGTTGCTTATCATCGATGAACAGCGACCGTTCAGCAGTGGTTTCCAGGCGGTCGAGCGCTAGCTGGTAGATTTCGGGCTGAGGCTTTGCATAGCCGACTTTACACGAAGCTATCACGGCATCGAACTTTGCATAGTAGCCTGCCGCGTCCAGTACACCATATGTTGGCTCGATGACGTTAGTGAGGAGTGCTGGCCGGATACCTTCTGCTCGGGCTGCATCAACCAGCGAAAACACAGCCTCATTTGTGATAAGTCCGCGCCAGTTTTTGAAATCATCAGATATATTCTCGTGAACTGTCAGACCGTAATGTTCCCGAATCATTTGCCAGTATGCGTCTTCGTTTATTTCGCCACGCAAAAATTGCCGCATGTAGCCATCATAAATTTCCTGCGTCTGGGTATCGGTTGCGCCGAGCCGTTTTAGGAGGTCTTTTAGAAAATCATCGCCCGGGTCATCGGCGATTACGCCACCCCAGTCGAAGAAAATCGTATCAATGCGACTCATATACGCTAGATGTCGTGCAAGATGGTTATATGGGCACCGAGGGAGTTGAGGCGTTCGGCCAGGTCTTCGTAGCCACGCTGAATGGTGTAGATATTGCGCAAGGTGCTGGTACCTTCGGCGGCAAGCATACCTATGAGCAGGAGGCTGGCAGGGCGTAGGGCTGGCGGGCAGAACACATCGGCGCGGGTAAATTTGGTCGGTCCAGATATGTACACCCGGTGCGGATCGGCTAGTTCAATGGTTGCGCCTATTTTCGTAAGCTCGGTGTAGTATATGGCCCGGTTTTCGTAGATCCAGTCATGGATGAGCGTGCGGCCTTTGGTCACGGCTGCAATGGGTACAAAATAGGGTAGGTTGTCGGTGTTGACGCCGGGGTAGGGCAGGGGGTGGATTTTATCGGTGAGGGCTTGCAGTTTGCCGCCGTGCCGGTAAATGTGCAGGTCAACTAGCTCGGTGTGGCCGTTTGCGGCCGGGTAGCGTTCACCGTAGTCAAACTTTAACCCCATTTTTTGGAGCTTTAGCAGCTCAAGGGTCACGAATGCCAAAGGCACGCGCTCTATAGTAATTTCAGAGTCGGTCACGACTGCTGCCGATATAAAGAACATAGCTTCTATGGGGTCTTCGGCGGGCGTATAGGTCACGTTTTTCTTAATATGTTTCAGCCCGCGAATGCGTAGTGTGCTCGTGCCGATGCCGTCAATTTTGACACCTAGTTTTTGCAGGAAAAAACACACGTCTTGCACCATGTAATTGGCACTGGCAAACTCTATGATAGTTTCTTCTGGACGCCCAGCCGCCGCCATGACGGCGTTTTCGGTGACGGTATCGCCCATTTCGTAGAGTGCAAACCGTCCGGCTGGTTTTTCGGTAACATTTACTTGGTAATTTCCGTTGCCTGCGTGGATGGCGACGCCAAACTCTTGCAGCGCAAACAGATGTGGCTCAACCGTACGAGCACCAAGTTTGCAGCCACCTGCGTACGGGATTTTGAACTCTGGTAGCTCGTGCATGAGCGACCCAATCATCATAATGACGGTGCGGGTTTTACGAGCGGCCTCTTTATCCATTTTGTCTAGGCGGAGTTCGGCGGGACGGCGAAGTTCAAGATCGTTCCCGTTTGTCCACTTGGTTTGTACGCCAATGCTCTCGAGCACTTCCAAGATGCGGAACACTTCCTCTATGCGGGGGAAATTTACAAATTTCGTCACACCGTGGTTGAGCAGACTTGCACAGAGCAACCCTACGGCCGCATTTTTGCTGGTTTTAAGTTTTATAGAACCGTTTAGGCGGTGGCCACCTTCAATCCGCAGGTTTACAGAACCGCTTCCCAGGGAAACAATAGGCTTGTCGAGGGCATCGCTCAGACGGCCTAGGGTTTCGAGGCTGAGGTTTTGTTTACCTTTTTCTATCCTGTTTATGGCTGACTGGCTTGTGCCGAGCCTACTGGCTAGTTCTGCCTGGGTCATACCACGTTCTTGGCGCACGCGCGCCACAAAATCACCAATTCGTTCATTCGTTTGTGTTGTCATGTTCATCTAGTATATCACTCATGATATACAATTCCAGCCCATTCTCGCTGACTCGGGCATGTGAGCGCAGCGAACACCGGTGCGTAAGCGCCGGCTTCAGGGCAAGGGGAAAACTGAATATGAATGTCATTCATATTCAGTTTGGGGAGCAAGGCTCTCCTTATCTATAGACAAAATTACTATATCCCACTCGTGGGCTAAGGGTTACACTATAAGTAGCAATAAGGATTCTTGTCATCCTGAACTTGTTTCAGGATCCACGCGTCAAAAGAGGGGTAGACCCAAGGGCACGGTATGGATTCCGAAACAGGTTCGGAATGACACAAGTAAAAGGAGGGGTAACATGGTAGATACACAGGTCGCTGATTTAATCGCCTCAGAGGATAAGCGCGAACACGATGGGCTGGAACTCATCCCCAGTGAAAACTACGTTAGTGCCGCAGTGCTAGAAGCCAATGGCAGCATTTTTACCAATAAATATAGCGAAGGCTACCCGGGCAAACGCTACTACGGCGGCCAGGACTTTACCGACCCACTCGAACAGCTTGCCATAGACCGTGCCAAAAAACTCTTCGGTGCAGACCACGCAAATGTACAGCCGCACTCCGGCGTCCCAGCCAACGAGGCGGTCTACTATGCCTGGCTGGAAACCGGCGATACTGTG
The DNA here is from genome assembly GCA_029549845.1 of bacterium. Lineage (GTDB taxonomy): Bacteria > Patescibacteriota > Saccharimonadia > Saccharimonadales > UBA4665 > JAGXIT01. The sequence goes on along the minus strand of JAKPIL010000171.1, from coordinate 11,358 downwards.
CTCGGCATGGACCTCGGCCACGGCGGCCACCTGAGCCACGGTAATCCCATGACCCGCTCGGCCCACATCTACAACTTTGTTGGCTACAAGGTCAAAGATGTTACCACTGGCGAAATAGACTACGACCAGCTGCGCGAGCTTGCCCTCAAGCACAAGCCGAAGATTATTCTTGCCGGCTTTAGCGCGTACCCGCGCGAACTAGACTATGCCAAGTTTGCCGCCATCGCCAAAGAAGTCGGCCCTGACTGCTTGCTTATGGCAGATATGGCGCATATAGCCGGGCTTATCGTGGCGGGCGAGGCCAAGAACCCATTTGACTACGGTTTCCACGTCATTACGACCACCACGCACAAAACTCTTCGCGGGCCTCGTGGTGGCCTCATTCTTAGCAAAGGCACCGTATCCACCCCGCTTAAAGCCCCCGAAAAAACCATTCAGAACATCCCAACGCTCATCGACCGCGCCATCTTTCCTGGCATGCAAGGCGGCCCACACATGCACACCATTGCGGCTAAAGCAGTCGCCTTTGGCGAGGCACTCCAACCAGAGTTCAAAACGTATGCAAAACAAATCAAAAAGAACGCCGTTGTGCTCGCAGACGAACTGCAAAAGCGTGGCTTTGTGCTCATAGGTGGCGGCACCAGCAACCACCTCATACTGGCCGATGTGCATAGTAGCTTTGGCATAGACGGCGCTGTGGCCGAAAAGGCGCTGGATAAAGTCGGCCTCAACCTGAACAAAAACTCCATCCCGAACGATACGCTGCCACCTTTCCGCCCCAGCGGTATTCGCTTGGGTACGCCAGCTATTACCACGCGCGGCCTCAAAGAAGACGACATGGTGAAAATAGCCAAGTGGATGAAACAAGCCATCGATGCCCGTGAGGACGATGCAAAACTAGCCGCCATCCACGACGAAGTCATTGCCTTTGCGCGCCAATTCCCGCTGCCAAGCGACACAAAATCTGGTGCCTGCCAGGACTGTAAAGACTGCAAAGATTGCGGATGCGGTGAAACTGACCCCAGTAAAACATGCAAATGCGGTGAAACCTGCTCCTGCAAAACCTGTAAGTGCTAGCCATGTCTGACCGTGTCTCCTTCAAGGCAGCCGTGTTCATCATCGTATACGATGCCGAGGGCAGGGTGCTTTTGCAGCGCCGCGAAAACACCGGCTACATGGATGGCTACTACGATTTCCCAAGTGGCCATATAGAGCTCGGTGAGTCCATGCCGACCGCAGCTGTTCGTGAGCTAGCCGAAGAAACGGGGCTGACCGTAGCCGAGGAAGACCTCCGGCTGGTGCACCTGAACCAGAATATTATTGGCGACTACTACCTCAACTACCACTTTGAAGCAGTGAAATGGAAGGGCGTACCGGTTATAGGCGAACCAGACCGCTGCTCTGATGTGCAGTTTTTCCCGGTTGATGCGCTTCCACCAAAGTGCACGGTTTCTGTGCGCGACATCGCCCGCGCCGGTTTCAGCCACGACCTCACTTACTCCGTCGTAGACGCCCAAACCCACCAAACCCTCATGGGCGAACCGCCTAACCCTGCATAACAGATCACGCAAAACTAGCTGTCATCCACGACGAAGTCATCGCATTTGCGCGCCAGTTCCCGCTGCCAAGTGACACAAAATCTGGTGCCTGCCAGGACTGTAAAGACTGCAAAGATTGCAAATGCGGTGAAACTCACCCCAGTAAAACATGCAAATGCGGCAAAAACTGCAAGTGCTAGCTTGTAGATGCTGAGCAGGATGCCTTAGGGTATACTGTAAAACTATACTTGCATAATAATAAATATTATGATATCATAATATTTATGAATGTGCTTCGTCAGCCTGGACTGAGAAATGTGGGTGTCGCTGTGGCATTAGCAGTTGCCACACTAGAAACCTCGGGATGCTCAGCTCTAGTTGGAAGTTCTAGTGCGCAGAAGGTTGCTGCGGAGACAGAGTTGTTTGGAGCACTGGGGCAAAAAATGAATCCTTGCTCGGATGTTCCCCCTATTGAAGGAGAAGGCGCGGCCAAACCAAAAATTGACCCGCAGGCGTGCGCTGCGCAGGCAAAAAATCTACGTATCGGGTTACTTTATGATGGGGCAGACGAGGTCAAGGCAAAATCGATAGTGAGTATCCTAGCGGATACGTACCCCGCACTAACAAGAGGCCTAGGTAAAATCACGGTTCAAATAGCCAAATTTACCCCAGAAGCCGAAGCAATTGTAAAAGCGGAAACTTGTAACCCGGCAAGGGTTGAAGAATCTCTGGAGGGGCGGATTGCTGCCCATTCTCCTCAGGTAAATGCGTCGAACGACCTGGTCGTAGTGATGACAGGTAAACCTTTTTGTGGCGAGCTCTACACGACTGGTAAAATTCATCTACGCGTGGGTAATCGCATAATAGGGCTATACAGTGACGATAAAAAAGCTCATGATGCTGATGCTGAGAAAAGAAGTGCAGCTGACCTATTGCATGAAATTGGACATGCAGTTTATGGACTCGGACATGTAGGCAAGATGTGGAATGCGGGTTTTGGTGAAAAAACTTCTAACTCACTAGATCTCACAAAGGCAATTGGAGCTAATGCCTGGATTGAAGAATATGGTGAGGATACTAATATCATGGGGTCTGGCGATGAAGGGCTCCTTCCGATGCAGGAAAAAGATATTAGCTCAAAGCTTGGCGTAGCAGCTAACAATGTCCGATTGCTTGATGATAAGCCAGGAGCAGCATTAGCCGTTCCAAAGACTGGGCGAGAAGCGATCGAGATAGGTAATGTCTATCCAGGATCCGTTGTAGACAAAGGGGGCAATAAAACACAATTGTATGATTTGTATCTCGTGCCAAATCAAGTTACACCAGGCGACACCGGTGTGGCGGTCTACACTTTATATTTTGGTCGAGTACTTAATCACGCCAAGGCCTATGTTAAGATGACAGACCTGCCACTCGGAGTTAACGGGAAGGGGAATATTACGTATATTGACGGGGATGGCAAGTCGCAGCGTATTGAGTTAGCGGTTGGAGCTGGAACTAACGGTAGTATAGTTGCTACTGTGCGGTGAAGTGATAGCACAGCAAAAACAAGCTTCCCCGAGTCGAAAAGTATCTTTTCGTCCATGCCATGCTTTAGGCAACCATGTGCTGTACAGTCAAACCATGTATAGTGACCGAGACACAAACCGCAAAATACTATGGTACAAATCGTAGCGCTTATATCATTCATACAATTTTTCACGGGCGTACTGTACCTGTTCCTCTACCCACACACCCCGTTACGCAAACGCTTCTTCATCTGACTCGCCCTCTTCTTTAGTCTTGTGGTTATCATCGCCACGGAACAGGGCGTGACTGTCCTGAAAACTCACTAGGTTTTAGGGCATGTCAAAAGTAGAGTCTATCCACGGAAGAGGCACACGGACTTTGCCTAAACGTAAATACTATATCCAGTAGAACCAATGTGTTATTTAGCGTAAAAGAGGTGGGAGCTATAGAAAATTGCAATTATATTTATTACGTTTTATAATCGAAGATAAATATTTATAATTAGATTGTAAAAATAGAGATATGTATCAGACCGCACCGGCTGTTAATCGTGAGGAAATTGTCGCGATACGCAGTGCTTGTGATGTTGGCTTTAGGCCTCTGTCTTGGAAAGGTACAACGTTATACCCTGTTGAAGTTTATCTGAGTGATGGTAGAATTCGTGTTCAGTTTCAGCAAGATATGGCCCACTGCCCTTATTCTGATGCATCCGCGCCCCGCGTTAGCTACAATTTCGCATCGAGAGGGCGAAGGGGCGTACGAATCGCAGGATTACTTGTGCCGCCACAACTAAGAGATGGGGGGTTAGGTGGAAAAATACTGGATTGGTTAGTAACGGGGATGGATGAAACGGAAACACCAGTTGTCGGTACTCATAGAATAAATAAGCCGATGACAGCATTATTACTTACTCGGTTTGGTTTTGTGCCAGAGTCAGATTGTTCAATAGCCGAAATAGTAGATGCCGGCGATGGTGGAGCTGTGCCGTCCATAAAATGGATTCATAATGTGAGAGGAACTAATACAACTATCGAGGGTTCTCCCGCATATGGTCCATTTTATCGTGTAATTGGCGCCGCTTCGGTTGAAGGATACGAGCAGCCCAATAATCCCAGCAGAGTAGTTTGCCTTCACAGTGTATTTAACAGAAAACAATAGCACATTTTTGTCGAGGTGTTTGTTCTGGTTGGGGAGCCCGACCTACGAACGGAGGGCGCGGTGGGCGATGTCGGGGCGGTATTGCATGCCGGGGAAGTGAATTTGGTAACGAATCCGGGTCTTACGCGGCTAATGCAATGGGATATCGTAGGCGATTGTATGCGTTTTTGTTGTTGCTACCCAGCGTGCTTGGTAGGACGGTTTCATTGAATATAATTTCATGTGTGAGTGAGTCTAGCTCTGCTTCAAGAGCCGGTCGGTTCTCTTCTGGTACCTGCTGGGTGAGATAGCGGCGAACCTCTTTATAATATTCGCGCCAGTCTTTACCAAAAAACTGAACCGATTCGGGATCCTTTTTATAGGTGAGGTAGTGTTCGGCCATAGCATCAATGTTTTGCTCGCTCATTCCCTTGAATCGGAACTGGGCAGCGAGCGCATCGGCTATGCCCACAATAGCGGCTGCACGCCCCTTGGCTTCAATGCTTGCATGCCGTCGCTCTGTAGGTGTCATGTGGTCAATAGCTTCACGGGGTATGCCAAGCAAGGTGGCAAGTGCATCACGGTCTTCCATGGCCTTTGGTTTTGCGTTATCGTCATAGTCTTCTAGCTCACTAAAGAATCTATCGCTCCTGCCTGTGTTCTGTGCCGCTAGAATTATATCGTCAGACACACCGTGGTTGGATAAATCTAGCCATAGCTTCCCTTCGCGCAGTACGGGATTATTCCGGCTATTTTCTAGTCCACCACCACCGGCTGCTAGCTCGGCTGGCTTCCCAAGGTCGTGTACTAATGGTGCAGTTAACCTTGGGTGGGTATCAACGAGAATGCTTCCGCCGCCCATGTCAATGGCGGCTGCAACAGCTTCTGGCTTATCAATGTTGTTGAAAAGCGCGGCTGTCGTCAAAGACTCTTGGTCGACCTTTGTGGCACCGTGTTTTTCGAGCAGTTTTTCGAGGTGTATGGTTATGGCGGTAACTCCAGCTATGTGCTCAAGCAGCTGTGTCCACTTTTCTTTGTCGGGAGCGTTTTCGCCCGCAAGCCCAAAGCGTTGCAATGCGCCAAGAGCTACGGAGTTGGACGAAAAGACATCCACGGTCCACATTTGATAAACCTGCGCACGGTCACGTTCTTTGGACGTGCTGAGAACATCAATCTGCTTATTGAACCCCTCATCACCCTCCTTTAGTGCGCCGACGCAGATAACATGCCCCAGTGTGTTGATCAGTTCTTCGGGGATGGGGTACTGTGCTTGAGTTTGAATGATTTCAGGGGTGTTCATGATTTCTCGCCTATAGCATACAAAAAATAAGGAATATAGTAGGACACCCGCACTAACCAACAGAGGTTAAAATAGATGGATGTCACAAACAACTAAGTATGTAGGCTTGAGCTCTGCAGAGCGAAGCGAAATACAGATACTACGAGAAAAGGACCATAGCATTCGGAGTATTGCCCTGGCCCTGAACCGTAGCCCTAATACAATCAGTAGAGAGATCAGGGTTAACAGTGTGGACGGTGCCTACAATGCCAAGAAAGCCAAACAAAAGAGTAAGGTAAGTCGGCGTAGCCGACGTTACCAGTGGCAAAAGATTGAGCACTATCCAAAGCTTCACGCGTTTATCATTCAGATGCTTGCGCCACCCAATGACTGGAGCCCAAACGTTATTGCAGGCTACCTGAAAAATAAGCAGAATACATTGCCCTATGTTAGTGCACCACAGATCTACGAGTGGTTGTATAGCTCACGTGGGCAACCGTATGCACAGTACCTCTGCACACAACGCTACAAACCAAAACCGCGCAGAAAAAATAAGACAGAGCGTGTCATGATTCCCGACCGTGTATCTATTACGGAGCGCCCAGTAGACGCTCTAGACCGAACTATTCCAGGACATATGGAATACGACAGTGTTGTGAGTGGCAAACGGAGTGGCAGCACGTATGCATTAGCTGTATTGCAAGATAGAACTTCACGGCTAGTACGAGCGCAGCTCGTACGTAACCTAAAGCCTGAGCCATTCGCAAGTACCGTCGTAGGCCTCACTGGTGGGTTAAAGGTACTGAGCTTGACGACAGACAATGGCATTGAAAACAAACAGCACAAACTGATTACAAAACAAGTCGCTGGCAATCCAGCTGTCTACTTCACTGATCCGTACTCCAGTTGGCAGAAAGGTGGAGTGGAAAACGCCAACAAGATGATCCGTCGCTATTTTCCAAAAGGAACTAACTTTGCACACGTGACACAAGAACAAGTAGACCAAGCGTTGTGGACAATAAACAACAAGCCGAGACAGAGCCTCGGCTTTAAAAGTGCGATACAATGTGCGAGAGAGAAAGGATTACTTCTGGACGGAGTGTCCTACTAATGACCTTATTTTAGGATATAATAATTGCATATATAATAACACAAAATACAACATTTAGTCAAACGTTCGCACCCGAATTAACACTCAAAACGCGAATCACAAAACTCGCGCCCCTGTCATTCAGAGTGCTGAACCGAGTTCAGCATAAACTCCGCCTCAGGAATCTCCTTGTTGTACTTGTAGCTAACAGGAGAGAAGAAGATCTTTCGACTTCGCTTAGCTTCGCTCAAGATGACATTATTATGGTGTTTTTACGTTTCGTGATTCGGGTGTTGTAGCGGCCCAACGGTTTGAGCCGAAAAGCTTGCCTTTTACATCTGTGAGGTGTGTTTATTTACGGTTTCAGGGCGCGGTGGGCGATGTCGGGGCGGTATTGCATGCCGGGGAAGTGAATCGCTGCGTCGCCTATGGCGGCATTGGCTGCCGCTGAGGCGGCTTCTAGGTTAACGCCTAAGCCCGTTACAAACAGCACGCGCCCGCCGCTCGACACAATGTTTCCATCGCTATCAATCTTTGTGCCACCATGAAAAACGGTCACATCACGGTACTCATCGCCCAGCCCGGCTATGGCTTTACCGGTGACTGGTGAGTCTGGGTAGCCCTCGGCCGCAAGGCAGATGGTGAGAGCAGCGGCATTGAGCGTGGCGGGCATGACGAAATCTTTAATGGTGCCGGTGGCCGTGGCGTAGAGCATGCTGTATATATCAACCCCGTTGCCGTGCAAAAGCGGGATGATGACCTCTGTTTCTGGGTCGCCAAAGCGGGCGTTGTATTCTATAACGAGTGGGTCACCGCCGAGTTCTTCGGCCAGCATGAGCCCCATGTAGAGTACGCCCTGGTAAGGGGTGCCATCGGCGGCCATGCCCTGGATGCTTTTTTGCGCAATTGTCGCAATTTTATCCCACTGTGAAGCTGAAAGCATCCAGTCGGGAAGGGGAGCGTACACGCCCATGCCACCGGTGTTTGGGCCTTTGTCTCCCGCAAGGAGGCGTTTGTGGTCCTGCGAGGCGAGTGGGATAATTTGGTAGTTTTGTCCATCGCTTAGGACAAACACCGATACTTCTGGGCCGTGGTTGCGCGCTTGCACCACAAACCGGCTGCCATCACCGTCCACGGTGCCACTCGCAATCTTTGCAATAGCGTCGGCCGCCTCTGTTGCATTGTCAGGCAGGAACACGCCCTTGCCACCAGCGAGGCCATCGGCTTTTATGACACTCTTTTCGGCACCGCCAAAGGTCTCTATGGCTGCGGTCGCTGCCTCGGGTGAGGTGGCGATGACAGATTCAGGAATGGTAATGCCATGTTTTTGCATAAATTCTGTGGCAAAGGCTTTGCTGCCTTCGAGCTGGGCGGCTGCCTTGCTAGCACCAAACACTGTGATGCCGGCGGCGCGGAGCGCATCGCTTAGGCCGGCCACCAGGGGAGCTTCTGGGCCGATGACCACGAGGTCAATCGATTTTTCGGTGCAGAAGACAATAGTTTCGGCCTCACCAGAAAGTGCGACGTTTTCGCATTTTTGCGTGCCAGCTGTGCCCGCATTACCGGGAGAAACATATATATTATCAACCTGAGGCGATTGCGCAATTCCCCACGCAAGCGCATGTTCGCGCCCGCCGCTGCCTATGATGAGAACTGTTGCCATACTACGCCTCCTTTTGATAGTTTTCTTGTGCTTGCATAAACGCCATAACATCTGCGGTAATGTGCTGTTTTTCTACGGCCTGGACGCGGGCAAAAAACGATTCGGCGGTTTCACCCGGGTCTACGGGTACGCGGTGTTCTACCACAGTTGGGCCGGTATCGTAGGTGTCGCTAACAACGTGCAGCGTTTGTCCGCCCTCTGTCATGCCTTGCGCAAGCGTAAACTCCTGCGTGCCGAGGCCGTGCGTGCCTATAGTGGCAGGAAGTAGCCCGGGGTGGGTGTTGAGCATTCGTGCCTGGTAAATACTCGTGTAACCTGGCTGCCAGCCGTATGCTCGCAGGAGTAGCGGCCCTATGCGCTTCATGTAGCCCAGCAGAAGTACGAGGTCTACGCTGTGTTCTTCTAGGAGTGTCAATATTGCTGACTGCTCCGCCTCAGTCTGTTGCCCGTGCACCAGAGGTTCTTTGGAAGCGGGCTGGTAGCTGTTTATGACGGCAGTTTCTATATGGAGGCCAAACTCGGCGTTCAGCTGCGCAACGCGGTCGAAAATACCGGCAGTTTTGTTATTGCTCACTGCGCATGTGACATCTATAGGGTAGGCTTCGCGCTGCACCGTTCGTATAAATGCTTCAGCAGTTGTCCCGGAGCCAGATGCAAGTATGGCTACGCGGAAGCGTTTCATGCGGCGGTGGGTGCGGGCGTATGGGCGAGCACATCCTCGAGGTTGATGTGTGAGATCTCTTTGGCACGGTGGCCGATGGGTGTGGGGTAAATGCCATTGAAGCACGAGGCAGAAAAGGCTGCTTCGGGTAGGCCGGTGGAGCGTATCATGCCGTCAAAAGACAAAAAGTGGAGCGTATCGGCGCCAACATAGGTGCGGATTTCTGGAACGGTCATTTCGGTGGCAATGAGCTCGGACTGTTTGGGCGTATTGATACCGTAAAAATCGGGGTAGAGTACTGGCGGTGAGCTAATGAGCAGGTGGACTTCTGTGGCGCCCGCGTCGCGTAGCATGCTTACGGTTTTACGCATGGTGGTGCCACGGACTATAGAATCATCTACCAAAACAACCCGGCGGCCACTGATGGCGCTCACTAGCGGGTTTAATTTCATTTTAAGGTCGTGTTCGCGTAGTTCGGCGGTGGGGCGGATGAAGGTGCGGTGGATATAGCGGTTTTTGATAAGGTTCATTTCGAACGGGATGCCACTGGCTTCGGCGTACCCAAGTGCGGCTGGAATGGCAGAATCTGGCACAGGGATGACTACATCGGCGTCTACCGGGAACTCTACGGCCATTTCGCGGCCAAACTGCATACGGACGTCATTGACTGTTTGCCCAAGGATAATGCTATCGGGCCTAGCAAAGTATACAAACTCAAAAATATCGAGCTTTTGTTCACCTGGGACTACTTGGTGAGACTGAATTCCATCTGTTGTGACGACGACCATTTCACCTGGGGCGATTTCGCGCTCAACTGTGGCGCTGATGGTGTCGAGTGCGCAGGTTTCGCTGGCCACGACGTAGCTGCCGTCTTCGAGCCGGCCCAATGAAAGTGGGCGGATGCCGTGCTGGTCGCGGAAGGCGACCAAGGTGTCTTGGTTCATGGCTACGGCCGAAAACACACCGGTAAAGAGCGGATAGGCGGCGGTGATAGCCTTTGGCAGTGACAAGCCATCGCTGATATAGCAGCCAATGGCGGCGGCCATCATGCCAGAATCGTTCAGTTTGCGGGTGGCAACGTGCCGGCTTTTGAGGAATGCCTCTAGCTTGGTAGTGTCGGGTATGTTGCCGTTGTGCGCAAAGGCAAAATCGTGTGCGTCATCGACGAATGGCTGGTTGAAGCAATCATCGGTGCCACCAGAGGTAGAATACCGGTTGTGGCCGATGGCAATGTGCCCGGGGAGCTGTGCGAGGTCCTCCTCACGGTAGACAGTGGTGACGAGGCCGAAGTCACTATGCAAGTGCATGTTTTTGCCGTCTGACGTTGCTATGCCAGAGCTTTCCTGGCCACGGTGTTGCAGCGCACACAACCCATAAAAAGATAAACGAGCCGCTTCTACTTCTGGGCTCGCTCCAAATATGCCAAAAACGGCGCATTTTTCTGCAAGTTGCATATCTGATTGTAGTTCAGGCATTTGTCTATGTATCCTTTTCGCGAAGTGAAACACCAACTAGGCAGCCTTACCACTCTCTGCCCGCAAAACTCACTTCAACTAAATAATAGCGTTTCTATACTAGAAAAAGCAACCTCTTGAGGCTGCGTTAATTAAGCGCCTGGATGCAAAGGGGGAAGCGCTTTATTATTCGATTTATCCAGAGTGTCAATCCTCCAAAAAGAAATACCATCTGGAGCACATCCATTTGCCGCAAGAGTTTGACGTGTAGAATCATCGGGCATCAGTTCGCCACCCCTCTGCTTAAAAGTAAGCGCCGGTGCATTACTACCAGCTGGATGCACACTGACGGTACTTCCCAATACAGATAAAGAAGCAACCGCACTTATTGTCCCTTTACTCAATCCTGATATTTGAGATGGGTCGGTATTATAGGCAGTACCGGCGAGACAACTTTGTCCGATAAGATAATCATGAGAGTTCCGATTTAACCAACCAAGTGCACCAGAGCCGTCTTTTGGATAAACTGTCTGGTCTATCCTGATAGGATCAATAAATGCCAGCTGGAATCTTCCGAGAATTGTCCGCGATAAGTATTCTTGGCCAGCAGCTTTAATAGCCAAATCATCTCTAACTTGGTCACTCGCGGCCTCTCCGGGAATGCCTACGCTAGCGGATAGCAGCCGTAGGGATAACGCTATAGCGGCTAATTTAGCACCAGATTTGCCCATCTCTCGGATTTTTTGATGCGCCGAAAGTTGCGTCCAAGTCTCATCTACGGGTAGTACGTATTTGCCATCACGTTTTATGGCGCCGTCGGTGCGTTTACTAGTAGGAATATATTTAGTAAAAGTTGGTGGTTTTGCGCGAAATATTTTTGATAATGGAGCTATAGGCAAAATCGTGGAGCTTTTTAACTAACCTCATCTCTGTTATTGACCAATAAGTTATGTCGTTAGACATTACTTATCTATGAAGCAGAGAGGTTTTAGATATTGTTCAGTATGCAAAAACAAGCTCAAGAAGC
>JAKPIL010000170.1 GCA_029549845.1 bacterium | reverse complement strand
ATTGACGAGTATGTCGCCAAGGCGCAGGGCTTTCTCAATGGTCGCCGGGTGGTAGCTATCGACTGATATTCTTCCAGGATAGTGGGGCACGAGCGGCTGTAGGACTGGCTCGAGCCGGGCCCATTCCTCATCATCACTGAGCGGGGGTGGCGTGTGGTCGGGTCGACTCGGCGCCCACATCGACGATGGCGGCACCATCGGCAAAAAGTTTTTCGGCCTGGGCAATCGCCGCGTCGGGTGCGAAGAACTCGCCGCCGTCACTAAAACTATCAGGCGTGACATTTACAATTCCAATCAGTTGCGTCATGTCTTCGAGTGTAGCATGGGGCGCTTGTGGAGCGAAAGTAGGCTATTTCTTCTTTTGTAATTTGCCGTCGACAAGGCGGAAGGTGCGGTCGGTGCGTCCAGCAATGTCGAGATCGTGCGTCACAACGAGGATGGTAGTGTGTTCACTTTTGGCAAGTTTGTGGAGCAGGTCAAATACCATCTTACCGTTCTCGCTGTCGAGGTTCCCAGTCGGCTCATCGGCCAGGATAAGTTTGGGTTTATTCGCAAGTGCGCGGGCAATAGAGACACGCTGCTGTTCGCCGCCACTCATTCTGCCAGGTTTACGTACCTGTTTGTCATCGCTGATGCCAACCTGGTCAAGTAGTTTTTTGGCGCGTTTACGGCGTTCTGTGGGGTTTAGTCCAGCATACTCCATGGGTAGCATGACGTTTTCGAGCGCGCTTAAGTTAGGCACAAGGTTATAACTTTGGAATACAAAGCCAATCCGCGAACGGCGGTATTCTATGAGCGCCCGGTCGCGTAACTGGGCAATGTCGTCATCACCTATGATGATATGTCCGCTCGTGGGAGTATCGAGCGCGCCCAGCAGTGCCAGCAGGGTACTTTTGCCGCTGCCGCTCTTACCGACAATGGAGGCAAACTCACCACCTGCCACCGTGAACGACACATTGTCTACAGCCGTAACGGTATCTCCCTCGGTTCGGAATGTCTTGATAAGGTTTTGTACGTCCAGCATATTATTCGCTCCTCATGGCTTCGGCCGGTTTGATTTTACTGATGAGAAATGATGGTACGGCGCTGCCGATGATGGCGATGCAGAGAGCTGCCACGACACCCAGAGCCAGGGTTCCGCCGCCGACTGAAGCGGTGATGTTACCGAGTGTTTGACTATTGGCGTGGCCGAAGGTGCGTAGTCCTGGGCCGCCAGCTGGGCGTGCTGTGCTAGGGAGGCTACCGCCGGGTGCACCACCAAAGCTTTGTGTTTGTGAGGAGGAACTGTTGGTCACCAGAGTCTTCGTGACTGGGCTTGCCGCCGCTACGCCCACAAGCGTGCCTAGGATGAGCCCAAGCACTGTAAGGGTCAGCGCTTCCACGATGAATTGCGCCATGATGGTAACGTTTGATGCACCTATGGCTTTCATGACCCCAATCTCGCGGCGCCGTTCGCGCACAATCATCATCATGGTGAGCAGTATAATAACCGCACCGGCCACCAGGGCGCCCACCAGGCTGAACAGTGAGATATTCTTAACGCTCTCAAGTGGTTGGACGGTTTGATCGGCTAGGTCCTGGCTGTTTGTGACATCTGCGGCGCTCCCAAGAGCGGTTTTTATGGCCGTAGTTGTGCTTGAAAGGTTGTCGAGTGAGTCAACCGTCACAACGGCAGAGGTAACGCTGCCAGCTTGGCTCGAAAGGCGCTGCAATGTGGCGAGCGGGACTATAACGCCGCCGTTGCCGACGGTCGTGCCGGTGTCGAATATGCCTTTTACGGTGATTGTTGCGCCGTACGCGGTGAAGGTTGAGCCCACCGAAAGATTATTTTTAGCGGCCAAAGCCTTACCTACGAGGGCAATATCTTCGTTGCTCGATGCGTCTATGCTGCTGCCACTGGTGATTTTTGCTGTGCTGCCTCCGAACGCTGCCGTACCGGTGAGGTCATTGGCGCCGGTGACGGTGACAGGTGGTGTAAAGCTGCGGGTTGTGACCGTGGTGTCAGTTGAACTAGAAGTGTTTGTATCGGCCGGTAGCTGCGGTACAGTGTCGGTGCCAGAACTGCTTCCAAACCGTTGACCCAGCACGCCTGCCTCTATGGCTGATTGCAAGCTAGTGTTATTCGCGCTTAGCCTGTCGTTGAGCATTTGGGTGACTTTGGTGATGTGTGCGGTAGCTGCAGCCTTTGCCAGCTGAGCGCTCGTTAGAGCCGTGCCGCCACCCTCGAATCCGCGAAACCCGGCGGGGGAGATCGATATGGTCGTGCCAACAGAACTTTTGACAGAGGCAATCTTGTCCGTGACAGCCTGTCGGGCGGCGAGCATGGCAATTGTGAGGCCAATGCTGAGGGCTAAGATAATGACGATAGAACTGGTGCGAATGGTGTTACGGAATGCGTTCCGTACACCGCGCGAGAAGAGGTTCATGGCGTAGGCCTTTCTTTTAGTGCTTTCTAGAGCACAGCCTATGCCCGGAGCCTGAGAGGGAGCTGAGCTTGTGACACTTTTCGAATAGCCTGGGCGTAGCGTCCATGTCGCTTACTTCACCTCAGATGACTACATAACAGAGGGGAGTTTCACCCGGGATATGTTTTGCCATGTCTGAGTCGAACGAGCTGCGGAAGTTGTCTAGAAGTAGTTGCGGCCTTCAAACAGGTCAGAGACGGAGCCGCCGGTGGCGATTTCGTGCAAGGCGGTCGCAATCAAGGGTGCAACGGGCAGGACGACGAGTTTGTCTCCCAGTACCTTTTGCGCGTAGTCAGCGGGTACCGTATCGGTCACGATGAGTTTATCTATGGCGTCGCTTTGCAGGCGTTCAATGGCAGGGTCAGATAGCAGAGCATGAGTGGCGCTTGCAATGACTCCGGTTGCGCCAGATTTACGCAGTGTCTCTGCCGCAGTGATAAGTGTGCCAGCGGTATCTATCATGTCATCGGTCATGAAGCATATACGCCCCTCAACACCTTGCAGACGTTTTGGCCTGATAAGTTTGCTGCTATCGCGTCGGTCGCGGGTTTTCTGGAGGTGTCGCAAACGAATACCAAGTGCGTTGGCCGCTCGCTCGGAATCTTTTGCGCGGCCAGTATCTGGAGACACTATGGCAAATAGCTCTGGGTCGCGGTCGCCCATTTCGGCGCGGAGTCCTTCTAGAATTAATCGCTCTGCGACAAGATGGTCAAACGGCCCGTGGAATGTGCCCTGTACCTGGGGTGAGTGCATGTCGATAGTGACCAAGCGATTTGCGCCAGCGGTTTGCAACATATGCGTTACGACTGCTGCAGAGATGGGCTCGCGGCCTTTGGCTTTGCGGTCTTGGCGTGAGTAGCCCAGGTAGGGGATGACCACGGTAATCTCTCGGGCAGAGGAACGCATGGCGGCATCTATGAGCAGCATGGTTTCCATAAGCGCATCATTGACCGAAAGGTTGCGCTTATAATCATGCGCAAACGTTTGGATGATGATGACATGCTTGCCGCGAACCGAGGCCGCGTACTGCACGTACATCTCACTATTTGCAAAACGTTTGGTGTTGAGCGGTCCGAGCTCTAGGCCCATGGCTCTCACGGTGTCTTCTGCGAGCTTTGGGTGCACGGTGCCGGTGACGATGTATAAATCGTCGGGATTGAGTTTGACTTTAGGACCATTCATACTACGCCGACTCCTCCCTTATCTGTGGCTATTACTTCCAGAGTATAGCGGATGAACTGCAAATGCAATGGTAGGCGGGGTGAAAATGCTATGCCGCTACCAAATTTACGCCGGCGTTTCACCACGTTTCGTTTTCCGGTGCACTAAAGAAACCGGCATAAGGGAGCTCTTCCCTAGCGAATATACGTGGCGTTGCTACAGCTCTTTTGCGTCTAGATCAGGTTCGATAGTGCTGCGACAGCCTCTAAGTCAGTGACGTACTCGTCATTTTCTTTTTTGGAAACTTGGATACCAAGCCAAAGCTCCGGGTTGCGAACGGCAAACTCAAGAGTTATATGATTTTTAGTATTCTTCAGCAGACTGTCGTTCTCGCTTAGGAGTTGTTTTATGATTTTTTCGGTAATAGCGGGCTCGCCTGATTTGCGCAAAACCTTAGAACCAACAGATTTCCAATATCCCTCAACGCCTATTTCTACATAATCAACCTTTGCGGCCATGAGTGACGTGGGGTCATTGTTGAGCTGTTGGCCGAACACAGCTAACGCCTCAGGCAGCGAAACAGCAGAAGCAGTATGCAAGATACTCAGGAATTGTTCTAGAAAGTCTTCAGGTGAGTCAACCTTTAGTGCGCTTGACTTGCGTATGCCAAAAAAGATAGCTCTACCGTCACTTAGCGTATAAAAAATCTCGCAGGCGATTGAATCATCTACATCGCCGAGCGACGAAATATCGTGGCTGAACGTACCGTTACCGAAATCTATGCGTACGGCGTTTTCCCAATTCCCACCAGTAGCTACCTGAACATACTGAGGCTTTGGATCGTACGGGCTGAGCAGCTTGAGGAGTGGTTCCATGCTACGCATTGTATCAAAAACGGAGGTATTAATCAGCATTATTTAAGCGGAGGGCCAGGTGGGACTTGACCGGCTCGCCAGTCAGCCATGCAAAGCACAGCTTTGCTGGTGACGTGGCCTTGCGACCCGCCACAGGCGGCTCTCACCCCGACATTCCACGAATGTCGTGAGTTCAAGTCTCAGCCCGAACATGCCAAAGAAAATGCCCCATCTTTCAGACGAGGCATTTTCTTTGGAGGGCCAGGTGGGACTTGAACCCACGACATTCTGCTTAAGAGGCAGACGCTCTAACCAGCTGAGCTACTGGCCCGTGGCGGTAACGGCGTGTTACACCGGTACGACGCACTAATAGTCAAAAGTGTAGCAAACTACCTCTGTTTAAGCAAGTTTTATGAGAAGCGGCTCCGGTTACTAAGCAACAGGGGCGGGTGCTACTGGGGCGCTCGGTGCAACAGGACCGGTTTGTTTACCTGGTTTTAGCCACATATAGAGCAGTGCGGGTGCAGAACTAAACATGAATAGCAGGTAGATAGCGACAGGGATGCCAATGATGGTGACGGCAATGAGGGCGTACAGAAGGCACATGCCGATGATACCCCACACCTTACCAACATTCCCGCTGGTCGCTTCCCAGCTCGCCTTTATGGCCTCCATAGGACTCAGATTCTGATCAAAATAAAAGTACTGTGCAAGCGATACTCGTGGCCCAACTATAAACAGAGGAACAAGAAACGCAAGCGCACACAAGGTAAGTAGAACGTAGAGCATAATAGTCATGCCTAGGAAGCCGAGGTAACGATTGGCCGCGGCAGACAGAACCCGGTTAAAGTCGGTTTTTTCATGAAGCACATTCTTGAGCTCTATATTTGTAGTACATGCGGCGACGAACGTGCTAACCAAGAGTGCAACCAGGTTCGCGCCGACCAGGATGCTTATAGACGCGTCTCGGTCATTCGTAATGACAGAACTTAAGATTCCTCCCACAACGGAAACGATAAGATACAATACCCAGTTCGTCAGTGTTGCAGATTTTGCATATTTGAAGAGCTTTGAAGCGCCCGGCCATTCGGCAGGGACTTTATTGTACTGT
Source organism: bacterium (assembly GCA_029549845.1). Classification (GTDB taxonomy): domain Bacteria; phylum Patescibacteriota; class Saccharimonadia; order Saccharimonadales; family UBA4665; genus JAGXIT01. The sequence goes on along the minus strand of JAKPIL010000170.1, from coordinate 198 downwards.
GCAGTATTTGCCTGTGGTTCCATGACATCTCCTCATATTGCTAATGACTTGAATATAGAGCTATAGGCAAAATCGTGGAGCTTTTTAACTAACCTCATCTCTGTTATTGACCAATAAGTTATGTCGTTAGACATTACTTATCTATGAAGCAGAGAGGTTTTAGATATTGTTCAGTATGCAAAAACAAGCTCAAGAAGC
>JAKPIL010000155.1 GCA_029549845.1 bacterium | reverse complement strand
CGCACGCTCGGCGCCACTGCGCACCATAAAATTGCTCGACTGGATGTCGGGCATTGGCCGGCGACGACCGAGTAGTGTTTCTACATAGCCATCCTGTTTTGCTTGTTCTTTCAAGCCATTTAGGTAGCCCAGCAGCGGCGCGCGAACTTTGAAGTACTCGTCTATGAAAGACTTTGCCTGCGTAAAATTCATGCCCGTTGCGGCCGCTAGGCCATGCGGGCTCATGCCATACAGCACCCCAAAGTTGATTGTTTTTGCGGCCGAGCGCATCTGTTTTGTCACGTCTTCTGGACTCCGGCCATACACTTCGGCCGCCGTGGTAAGGTGGATGTCTGCGCCGCGGTTAAACATGTCTACCATGGCCCCGTCACCACTCATAGCCGCTGCAAGCCGCAGTTCAAACTGGCTATAATCTGCACTGACAAGCTTGCGTCCCTTGCCCGCCACAAACGCAGCTCGTATGTGCTTACCCAGCTCTGTGCGCACTGGTATGTTCTGCAAGTTCGGGTCCGTGCTACTAAGCCGACCGGTTTGTGCAATAGTAAGGTTAAACGTAGTGTGCACGCGGCTGTGGCCATCGACCAGTTTTGGCAGTGTATCGACATAAGTGTTCTTGAGCTTGGTTACCTCGCGGTACTGGCTTATGAGGTCAATGATGGGGTGCGCAGCACGCAGCTTATCCAGCTCGGCCGCGGCCGTGCTGTAACCGGTTTTCCCCTTTTTTACCCCGGCCGTGGGCAAGCCCAGCTTCTCGAAGAGTATAGTCGCCAGCTGTGCGGGGCTAGAGATGTTGAACTCTGTATCGGCATAGCCATAAATTTGTTGCTCAAGGTCAGATATGCTGTCTTCGATGCGTTCAGAAAACTGCGCCAAATACAGCGTATCTAGCTGAATACCGGTGTATTCCATGCGTGCCAGCACCGGTATGACCGGATAGTCAACTGTGGTCGTGAGCTGCTGGATACTGGGCAGCTCCTGCAGCGCCGCGTGCTGCCTGGCGGCCAGTGCACGTATGACCGCGACAATCTCAGAACCACGGCCAAGCAACTCTTCGTCGCTCAGGTCTTCAAATGGCGATCCCCCGTAGCCCAGCTCACTCGCAGCCAAATCGGTCAGCGACTGCGCCCGTATGAGACTGTTGAGGTTAAATGCCGCCACAAGCACATCGTGTGCTACCGCAGGCAGCTCGGCCACTCCCATACCAAGCAGTGTTTTAAGCGTAGATTTTACGTCGTACCCACTGAGTGTGGCGCCCTGAAGGTTCAGCGCCAAAAGAACCGCTTCGGGCGGTAGCTTTGCCAAATCAAACACATAGGTCAGCTTTTCATCGGCCGACACTATAAGCACGCGCGGGTCACGTCCGGCCACCCCAGCCGACCGACCGTAGACTACCAGTTCCGCCGTATCTGGGATTTTAACAGAGGCGAGTTTCACTTCATTGTCTATAATGCGGTTTTCTCCCGCCACAAATGCATGGCTCATCGTTCCGGAGCCATGATTCTGCAAATCTACGTGTAGAATGTCTGGCAGTTGACGGGCAAGGCTCCTAAATTCAAGCTTTTCGAGTAGCGCAAGTATCCTCACAGGGTCCGCACCCTTGTGCCCATCCATACGCGGCAAATCTAGCGGCAACGGCGCATCGCACCATATGGCTCCAAGTTTTTTGCTCATGTAGGCGCTTTCCTTGCCTGCCTCAAGCTTCTTGCGCACACTATCTTTCACTTGCCATAGGTTTTCATACACACCATCGAGTGTTTTGTAGTCTTGCAGCAGCTGTATGGCTGTTTTCTCACCTATGCCTGGTACGCCCGGAATGTTGTCTGAACTATCACCCTTCAGCGACTTGAGGTCCAAAAATTGATCCACATCTATGCCATACTTCGCGGTAAAACTCTCGGGTGAATACAATTCTATATTGCTAAGCCCTTTTTTGAGTGCATACACCTTCACGTGGCCATTTACGAGCTGCAGCATGTCCATATCTGAGGTGATGAGCAAAGTATCCAGGTCGGCCTCGCGCGCCTGCACGGCCAGCGTGCCCATGATGTCATCGGCCTCATAATCATCAAGCTCGTACAGCGGCCAGCCAAACGCATCCAGCAGTTCGTGCAGTACCGGGATTTGTTCATAAAAATCGGGTGGAGCCGGTTTACGCCCGGCTTTGTACTCAGGGTATATCTCTAGCCGCTTGCGGATGTTGGTCTTAGGCTTGTCCCACGCCACCGCGACGTAATCTGGCTTAAGCCGCCGTATGACCTCCAGCGCCATGGTCGCAAACCCAAACACGCCACCAGTGGGCGTGCCCTCTTTTGTACTCAAATTTGGCATGGCATAGTACCCACGGTAAAAAACACTCTTACCGTCGATCACCGCCAGTCGCTTCCGCTGCACCTCTGCCATATCTGTTAGTATACGCCAGTAGTGTAGATGTTGGAATGAAGAGTATGAGGCTAGGTTATGCTATTTGACGGAGTTGTTCAGATTCTAGTGAAACTATACGTATTTCAGGTATGCGTCCTAGCATGTGCGTAACGGCCGCACGCTCCTTGACAACATCTCCTGGTGAACGCTTTGGTATCCAATGAGCTCCAACAAGCCTGCTCGGGTCTTCTTTTGTTTTCCAAAGATACAGCGACCAATATGCAAGGCTCGAGACCTCTACTCCGAGTTTTTGTAACTCACGCGAGATTTCTCTCGCAGCCGGCTTGTGCGTTATGGCCATGCCCAGATGAGTTGGGTTCGGAAAAGGCAATGCGTAGAGCTCGTTCATGGCGGTTGCCCCAAACAAAACAACAGATTCGAAGGGGCTTCCCAGCAGGGTAACTCTTGCTTCTGCCGCAACGTTATCAGCCAAACCCACGATGGCAACACCTTTTGGAAGACGTGGCCCCTGTAAAACTTCACAGAATTTGTCGCATAACTGCTCTTGTACAGATTGCAGTTCTACAGGATCGCCAACCCTCAGACCTTCCATGTACGATTGCTGTTCTCTGCCGAGAAAGGGTACTCTCATTTATTCCTTTTTGTATTAATTCTTACACCTTATTATACGCTCCTCTGTCAATTTTGCGGGCAAGAGCCTTCCGCTAGTCCTCGACAATCTGCGCGTGTCGCCAGGCCTCTTCGAATATTATTCGGTATGTTCGGGCAATGGTTTCATTCGTCAGTACGGTCACAATAAGATACGGCGCGTAGCTCGTCATGCAAACCGTATCACCATATATCGCTATCTCCGCTTCAATCGGTTCATTTGGCGAAGTCCGTACCGTAAACCCTCGCTTTGCGAAATCATGTATATGCGGCCAGGTGCGGGCATTTTGCTCTAGCAACATACGGGTTGGTATACCTCGAGCTTTGCGTTTTATGGCGGCTCTTTGCAACATCTCATAGGCCGGTGGGTTTTCGGGCACGGTCGAGCTTCCCCATAGCAGTATCTCGGTATTGGCACGCGCCATATCCTCCAGCGAAGCCTTTAAGCCATCAAGCCCCTCCAGGTACAGCACTCCTGGCTTCTTAAGACCCAGTCTGTATCTCGATACAAGCGCAGGAGTAATGGCGTCGACCGATCTGCTCAGTACATACAGCTGTCGTTGTCTGTCTAGTATGAGCTGCTTGACCGTGCTCGGGTCGGCCGCACTATAGCGCCGAACTTTAACCGATTCGTCTTCTACAAGCAGCCCTTGCTCTGTCAAACGCGCAAGTATGGCATAGGTATTGGTCCGCGTTTGCCCTATATGTGTCGCCACATCCCGCGCAGGGGCCACCCCAACATCCAGTACATATACATACGCATCTGCCTCAGCCTTACTCAGCCCAAGTTGCTGGAGAGCCTCTATCATGCTCTTAGTCTAGTGATGTGTATAGTTATTTGTCAATTGCATATTGACGATTGTATAATCTGTTATATTCATTTTGTTATACAGTTTGTTGTCAATATATTACGAATAGTATATACCTAGTCAAATAATCTTAGCAAAGGAATAGTATATGTCTAGCGAAAGACTCGAACCCACATACTGGACGCATGAAAGAACTGCTGAACTACTCGGAATACCGGACTGGCCGAGCGTGGCTGCCACGTACCAGAACATAGCCGCAGAGGCGCAGGAGTCAGACCCATACTATCCACGTGGTGAGTTTTGGAGCTTCCCAAACCCGCGCACGGTGTATGGGTCACCCCCTGCAGAAGTTGCCCGGCAGCGTGATCAGCTCCTGCCAGACGCAGCGCCGCCTGACTTGCTAGAAAAAGGTCCGAACGAAAAATGCGTGTTCGACTATGTAGAAACCATCTTTGCGGCGAAAAGAATTCAACGTTATCTGGAAGTGCTCCAAAAGGACCCTCCGGAGTGCGAGACTCCGCAACCAGGACGGGGCGGTGTTTATGTATACCTGCCGCATAAAACATACCGGGTCAGAGTATGGGATGATACACCACTCGCGTCCCGTGCAGATGAGAGCGAGGTACACATTCCCTTCTCTGAGAGACACCAAGGTCACGCTCAGGATGTAATTATTCGACTCGCACTTAAACGCTCTCAACGTGAAGCCAACAAGCGGCATAAAGAAGACCGAGCAGCTGCAAGGGCATTCCTTGGCATACTCGGTGTCATCGGCGCTCCGCCCAAAAACGAGCGACGAATCCGTGAGCAGAGGCAGGCACAAGTAAACGCGATTCTTGGATATGCCTATTAACTCCTCAGCCCCATCGCTGTATACTTGAGCTATGAAACAGGTGGGGGGAAACAAACAGATGCACTACTATAGGCTCAGTCCAGATGACGTGCTTAAACAAGTCCATTCGAGCGCTAAGGGGTTGGGCGCACATGAAGCGGCCGAGCGGTACGAACAGCTTGGGGCAAATACGCTGAATCTGAAGAAGAAGGAATCGCGCTTCGTCGCCTACCTACGCCAGTTCCGTGACCTCATGATTGCGCTCCTCATGGGCAGCGCGCTGCTCTCGCTCTATCTTGGAGACATTCGTACGAGCGTGGTGCTTATGGCACTCGTGTTTTTCAACACCACCATTGGGTTCTTGCAGGAGTTTAAGGCCGAAAAGCTCATAGAATCACTCGAAAAACTCGTCGTCGCAAAGGCAAAGGTGCTGCGCGGCGGCAAAGAGCTAGAAATTGCGTCTAGCGAGCTGGTTGTGGGCGACGTGGTACGCATAGAAGCGGGCGATAACGTTCCGGCCGACCTGCGCATTCTGCGCGAGGAAGAACTCAGCACCAACGACTTCGCACTCACCGGCGAAAGTAACCCAACCCGCAAGTTCAAACACGCCATTGCAGCCAATGTTCCCCTCTCCTCGCGGCAAAACCTTGCATTCATGGGAACCACGGTTGCAACTGGCGAGGGTTACGGCGTGGTTGTGGCAACCGGCATGCATACAGAGCTTGGGCGGATTGCCGAACTCAGCGCCGATACGGGCAAAATGCTCAGCCCCTTGCAGCGCGAAATGAACCACATCGCCACGCGCGTCACCCAAGGCACAATGGTACTTTGCGTCATCTTACTTCCCATTTCTATAGAAAGCGGGCTTGCCGTAAAAGACGCCTTCTTATTTGCCATAGGTATCGCCAGTTCCATCATACCGCAGGGCTTGCCGGCAGAAATCAACACCGCACTCGCGCAGGCAGCCAGCAAGCTTGCTCGAGCCCGCGCGCTTGTGAAAAAACTGAGCGCCGTCGAAACCCTGGGCGCCACCAATATCATCCTGACGGACAAGACTGGCACGCTTACTAAAAACGAAATGACCGTCGAGCAACTGCTGGTCGGCAAGACAGAATACGGCGTGAGTGGAACGGGCTATGAAGCAAATGGGGTGGTGACGAACAGCGGTGGAAAAGCCATCCCAGGTGAAAAGCTCAAAGAACTCCGGCTTGTTTTTGAGGCGGCCGCGCTCGCCAGCAATGCCCAGGTGAACCCGCCAGACGACGAGCATGCAACCTGGCATGTCATAGGCGACCCTACGGAAGGCGCTCTTATAACACTCACGCGCAAGGCAGGACTCGACCCTGCCACGCTCGACGCAGACTATCCAGAAATTAAAGAATACGCCTTCGACTCTGGCCGAAAGCGCATGAGCAGTGTCCGCACCTATAACGGCAAACAATGTTTGTTTGTGAAAGGCGCTCCAGAGAGCATCATTGAGCTCTCAACAAAGCTCTGGGACCACACCTTTACGCGCAAAATGACCGTGAACGATACAAAGCGCTTGCTCGCCTACCACGAGGAGCATGCCGCGGGCGCTCAGCGCAACCTTGCATTTGCATACAGAGTCTTGCCAGCTGGGTTTGACGCACGCAAGCAGCCACTGGAAGATGCCGAAAAGGAGCTGACCTTCCTAGGCATCGCTAGCATGGTCGATCCCCTGCGAGAGGAAGTACCCGCTGCCATGGTTGCAGCCCGCCGGGCACACATGAGCGTCTCTATAGTAACCGGAGATTTTGCAACCACCGCCAGGGCTATCGCGGTGCGCGCAAAGCTGGCCGATAAACCAGAGCACCTCACCGTGGTATCGGGCGAGGAGCTACAAGAACTAAGCGATGCGCAGGTGCTGGCGCTCATCCGTAAAGGTGGAGCCATATTTTCACGAGTTGCCCCAGAAGATAAACTCCACATTGTTGAGCTCGCCGAAAAAGCCGGGCTGGTCGTAGCCGTAACGGGTGATGGCATCAATGACGCCCCCGCGCTCAAACGCGCAAACATAGGCGTAGCTATGGGCCTTACCGGAACCGATGTCGCCAAGCAATCAGCCGAGATTGTCCTACTAGACGATAGCTTCCACACGCTCGTGGGCGCCGTGCAGCAAGGCCGCACGATATTTAAGAACATCCAGAAAGGAACGCTCAGCTGCTTTACGTCAAACATGGCAGAGCTAGTTGTGAACCTTGTGAGCCTGGCCGCCACAACACTCATGGGCGTGCCACTTGCTATTTCCATTATGCAAATCCTGGCTATAGACCTTATAGCAGAACTCTTCCCCATAGCCGCGCTGGGCCGCGACAAAGCCGATGGTAAGCTCATGGACGAACCTCCTCGCAACCTCAGCCATCACATCCTCAACCGTCGAAGCGTCCTCGACCTTTTGTGGTGCGGAGTGATTATAGGCGGGCTGGCCTTTGCAAACTTCCTGTTTTATTACTGGCGGCGAGGGCTTTCGGCGTCGCACATTGACCTACACAGCCTCATAAATGAGCAAGCGACGACCCTCACGTACCTAACCATTGTGCTGTGCCAGCTCGCAAATATCTTGCAACGTCGAAGTGAACGCGGCCTATTCACCCGGTACCAGCTGCACAACCGCACACTCTGGGGAGCGTATGCGCTGTCCCTCACGAGTGTACTCATCATCATTTACAGCCCACTCAATACGTACTTCCGTAGCGGCCCGCTGGGTTACATAGACTGGCTGCTCGCACTAGGCGCTGCAGCGATATTCATAGCCATCCGCGAGCTAGAACGTCACACCCGTCAGCACTCCCGCAAGGCCCTGTTTGCCCGTCACGGCCACACTGCCGTCCGCAAACACCTCGTAAAAGCGCCTGCTCGCTAAATTCTACGTGCCAAATACACGAACCCTGAGTAAGAACAACCGTGAAAGAGCTATAGGGACAAACAGGCTCAAACTGCCGCATAAAACAAGCAACAAGCCCGATACAACATCACTAGAGACTATCAATTCCTTCCCAAGCTTATCCAAATAAGGGACAACATATGCAACGCACACAATGCCCCACATGATGAAGCCTGACAGTGCTATAGAACGTACGAGCAAGCGAATCACTTCCACTCGATGCGCCTCCCCAGCTGATTTTGATGACATAGTGGCAATATATTGCTTAAAATCAAGCTCTGAACGAAAAGAATGTACAAGAAAAACCAGTAGCACGGCAATCGCATAACCCAGAGCTCCCACCAACGCCCAAAACAAAAATACTCCAAAACCATTCACCGCATCATTATCTAACTGATACCCAACCATTGCAACATACCCAAGCGCAATGTCGCCCGAATCGGTCGAAAAGAATCTGTGACGTATCAAGGTGACATTGGCAAGCGCAGTAAGTACAAGTACCAGAAGTGGCAGCCCAACACATTGTATGGCAGTTGGTAAATATATTTTTGGTTTCATAATGCTTCGTTATTGTATCATCTTGTGCTGAGTCAAAGTAGTTACGAGCTGCGCCCAAACAATAGCGGCCGCCCTGCTCGCATAGCTAGGCGTGATTGGGTTTGTAAGACGGACAGATACAATGTACTCTGGCTCGTCCTTCCCATAGTAGCCTATGTATGTTCCATTATTACTATCCGGATTATAGGTGCCTTCGCTCTGGGCAATAGGCGCCGTGCCACTCTTACCGCCAGAGATGTGCCCTGGAATATTTCCATCAGGGTTACTGGCGAGGAGAGCCTTTCGCAGCAAGGCTCGCATGGTGTCAACCGTATGCTGGGACATAATCCTGGGACC
>JAKPIL010000146.1 GCA_029549845.1 bacterium | reverse complement strand
GAGTACCATATTTTCGCCCGTCAGCACCTGGCTAAAAACGGGGTAGACTAAACGTCCCTGTATAATGCACAGTACAAATTGCAAAACCGTCGCAATTCCCAGAAAACTACAGCCAACCGTCGCCAACACCAGCGCATTCTTCGCAAGAAGTTTATATAGCCCTATAAGTGCCGTCGCCATGGCCCCGGCCGCAAAAAATAGCAGCTCATTCGCCATCATGAGACTTTGCTTTCCGGAGCTGATCCATGCCTGAACCCCGGCTACATCACTCGGTGGGGTTTGCGCTAGATACATAAATAGCGCCTGCGCCGAGAGCAGAATGCCCGCGGCGAGTAACGCGAACCCCGTCAATCGCCTGCCGCTGCTCGTCTCTGTATACATACGCTCAGTATACATCTGAAGGCCAAGCCTTCCAATGTGCCATGTACGCCTTTGCCTAGCTCCCACGTACATTGAGCACCTTGATACTACGCACCAGGGTGGTATTTCATGGCTTCATACTCGCATGAATTATTGCAAAGTCATCTTCATGTATCTGAATAACGCCAAAACGAAATTTGTAGCCCCAGTGTGCCTTGTCCTCAATGAAGTGCAGTTTCTCGATGAGTGGGCGGATGGGCACTTCGCGACACGGCTTGAAATCAACCGCTCGTCGCCATGGGTGAAAATCTGGGGTCATCTCTGCCTTATACGGCTCATTGTCTGTCACCTGCCCAATGGCAGTGAAGGCTTGTAGCGGCTCTCCGTCCTGAAATGCCGTCTTTGGTGAGTAAAATATAATCCAATCGTCTTTGGCCATTTTCCTCAGCATGTGCGGTTTGCCGTGATTTGCCTGCGTAAAACCCCCAGCTACACCGCGCTGCACATGGTCACGGCTCACCACATTTATCCAGTACTTCATACTGCCCTCACATTATTGAAACACATATACACAGTATATACGCTGTTGTATACTTTGGGGTATTAAGGAGGTGTTATGGAAAAATTTGTTGATTTTGCGAGCGGGAAAACGGGGCGTTCACTACGAATTGTCGTCGGTGCAGTTTTGGAATGCTTCGCTGTGGCAAGTATGCACGGTTCGGTCGAATGGGTCTTTGGTATCATCGGTGTATTGCTTATGCTCTCAGGCGTACTGAAAGTCTGTATACTAAACAAGCTCGTCGGTCGTAAAATTACTGCGTGTCCGAATTAACGGCTTGCGATACTGAGTCAACCCTATACTGAACGACTCGCTCGATAAGCTCAAGTGGCAATGGTTGGGTGTGCGGAAACTGGACCGATCCTTTTCCCTGTTTGTAGGGCGCAAACTCACGGGCGAAGGCTTCGTGACCGTTTGGTGTCGCATAGAATCCAACATGGTGTGGAAACCCACCAAAATACACCAGCGGCTTGCCGTGCAGCTTGTAGCCGACTAGCCCATAGCTTATTTGCTCTGTGGCGGTGGGTGCAATGCGGCGTATGGCCACACGCACGGCGTCCAGACGCTCGCGCACATTGCCATCAAACTGGCTCAGGTAGGCTTCAACTGCTTCGGAATTATTATTCACATTTCACTCCTAGTCATCACACTGCGGCGAGTCCTGCGATGTCAATTTTTTTCATGTGCATCATAGCCTGGACAGCAGCCGGGCTCGAAATAAGCTCGTGCATGTTTTCCGGAATAATCTGCCAGCTCACGCCAAATTTGTCCTTGCACCAACCACACTGTTCGGCCTCTGGTACATGCGATAAGCTGCTCCAGTAGTAATCGATTTCTGCCTGGTCTTTGCAGCTCACATGAAATGACACAGCCTCGTTGATGGTAAAAACTGGGCCGCCATCGAGGCACATAAATTGCTGCCCCGCGAGCTCAAACACTCCCGTTATGACCTTGCCGTTCATCCCCATGAAATGCTCATCAAGCGATTCATCTGGGTAGCGTTCTATATGTACAATGCGCGCATCCGGAAACACGCTACAGTAGTAGTTCATGGCTTCCTCTGCCTGTTGGTCAAACCACAAATACGAAGTAATCTTCTGTACATCTGCCGTGTTACAACCTCTCTGTTACGAGTACCTGCACCGTGTCACCAACTTGTTTGCCGATACGCTTGAGGGTTACCGCCCGAATGGGCAGCATATGCGTACCATCTCCGAGCGCCATAAATGATGTCTCAAACGGTTCACCGTCAAACGTGCCACGCACCTTCACTGTGCCGCGCGTACCAAACGTCTTGACGGAATCCGGCCACGTTAGATAGGTCCAGCCACCAGTGGTTGCATGTTTGTATACTTTTGAACTAAATGAAATCCCCGTCACTCACCCTACCCCATAATCTGAACGACCCAGGCTGCCACTAGTAGCCCAACCAGCGAGCCGCCAGTCATAATGGCAATCTTGGTCGCCATCCACTGCGGTGCGGTACCACCAAAAATAACCGCCGAGGCCTGCGTGGGCACATTAAAGCCAAGCCACAACCAAAACGCCACGCTGTACACCGACTGCTCTGGGAGTAGACTAATGAAAAACGCCAAGAAATATGCCGTCACGCCGCCTAGCAAGAACTGGACAATGAGCCATGGCAGCATGCTTTTTTGCATGACCGCTTGCTCGGCCTTTGTGCGCTTGTCGAAGTCGTGTATCTTGCCCCACAGGGTTCCAAAAACCGGCATATACCACACCGCCCCCACCACAAATAGCGCTACTGTTGCTGCTAAAACCGATCCAATGCGTACATCCATAGAACCTCCTTTTCACAGCATTGTACCGCACAAATGCTCGGGACTACGTATAAATTCTTACAGATTCGACTGTTATGCTGGCGTTACACTTGGATGCTCCAGCGAAAACGTACTTGCTGGCACGGCTTGGTATATACCTATACATGATTTGATGATCGTTTCATATGTTTCGGCTACGTCGAGCACTATTTCTTGCGCCCGTACCGCCTGCTCCATGTCCTTGAGTGTCAGCCAACGAATATCGTGCGATTCACCCTCACCTGGCACGCCAGTCGGTTCGGCCACAGCTTCAAACGCATAGGCGAGGTCGGTGTGGTAGTGACTATCGCTAAATTTATGCGTATTAATACTGATGGGAAGTGGGTGGACGACGTAATGTTGCGACGTGAACACAATGCTATTTGGCACCAGCAGTTGCAGAGCCGAAAGCTCATACCCCGCCTCTTCCATGACCTCACGAGCCAGCGCCTGCCACGGCGTTTCATCCAGCTCAACATGCCCGCCTATCTGCAGTAGCTTGTGTAGCCTTTTGTGCATATGCACCAGGCAGGCCCATTCACTATCCACTCGCCGCACTATATACGCACTCACTGTCATATCGTGTTGTCCCGGCTGCGTATGGATGTGTGGCATTAGCCTCTCCTCTTCCAGGTTATGTAGTAAATGCTCGTCAGCACAATCACCGAGCCTATAAACTTTTCCCACGAATACTGCTCGCCAAGTAAAAGAACACCTGCGAGCGCGGTTATAACGACCTGGCTGTTGACGAGTACAATGGCGTGATTCGCATTTATAAGGTGAACCGATGTGGCAAATGTCTTCATGCACAGCCAGTAAAACATGCCCGCAACCAGCGCCCATGGCCATAATTGACCTATCACCACCCAATTCCGTACGAAAAAGATACTACACAAAATAGCAAAGCAAGCCGCCAACACCAGGCGCATATTTGGGACAATAAGCGACCCATGCTTACGCATCATTTTTCGGCTCAGAACATTAACAAACCCAAAGATAATTTCTGAGGACAAAATAATGGTATCTCCCCTGCTAATATGAATCCTGTGTAGCCCGACAATGCCAACATACATACCTATGAACAGCATAACAACCCAGAGCTTTTGTCGCTTAGTGATATGTTCGTGCATCATAACCGCCGAAAAAAACATAGTCGTCAGTATGGTTGTTGTACCGATAAGTGATGCGTTTACAGAGGTTGTGTAGCGCTGGCCGATCACGAGTAACCCAACTGCGATGAAACTTGCGAGCGACAAAACTACAAACATCCATACGTCCTTCTTTACCTCCGCAAAGATACGACTATTCATATTTCTTGTGAGCGAAAGTCCGCCAAATAGCCCCCCTGCAATTGCAAAAATAAGCGAATACTGGAGCGCACTAATATCGTAGGTATTGTAGATGTACTTATTTGTCACTAAATATGCCGTCAAGAATACCGCCGAGGCGCCACCAGCCAGCAGACCTTTTGTAGCTGTCGAGAGACTATGCCACTTTTGCTTCATGCTTCTGCCTTGAGCCGGGCGAATCCCTTACGGATGGCGATGATTTCTGGGTCTCGTTCGTCTTTGGGGCTCACAAAGGTTTGCGGCAGTTCAGCTTCGCTAAACCAGCCGTATGTGCTGTGGTCTTCGGGGTTTGCCTGAATATTTTCGAGTGGGTCAGTAAACTGAGCCATGTATATGACCTCTATAGAATGCGACTTTTTCACCTCATTTATATAGGTAAACACGTCTAGCACCTCACCGATGTTTATGTCCATACCGAACTCTTCCAGAACCTCGCGCGCCAGACCTTCACGCATGTCTTCGCCGTAGTCTATGTGCCCACCCGGGAGCTCCCACACGCCTGGTAAAAACTTTTTTGTGTCGGCACGACGTGCCAAAAACACTTGTTTCACCCCATTTTCTTCGCGCCATATCAACGCACAGGCCGTAAACACCTGCTGCCCCTCAGCCAACGTCTCACTATCGTGCTGTGCTTTGTTATATGTCATCGCGCTCGTATCTTTTCATAAGTATTATCTTTTCCCGCTGACTCCATGATAGACTACTATGCATCATGCGGAAAGTCGGCACCATTATCGTCCCGCCAGGTGTGTTTGTGAGCGTCCAAGAAAAACGTGTCGCGGATTATATTGCACTGCATTTATACGAAGATGTAACTTTTTTGCTTCCACGCAGACAATCTGGTGCCAAAACGCCCGATATCGAGATGGGCGGCAATAAATGGGAGATCAAATGCCCGCATGGCAAAAGTTCTCGCACCATCGAAAACAATCTGCGCGCCGCTCTGCGCCAATCTCAACACATCATTCTTGACCTTAGAAGGATGGATGGTAGAGTGCCAACTAAAAAGCTCCTCGATGAAGCGAGTAGACAATTTCAGCTCACACGCAAGCTGCGTCATCTTATTGTCATCACGCGCGAAGAGAAGCTTATTGACTTTGCGCGCTAGTTTTGCTACTATTTTTAGTAGAAACGGGACGCCACTGCTGGATAGCGGAGGCCAGCCCGTTTTCTTTTATTAGATTTAGACTCTTCACCTATTTTTACACGAGTAGACTCTCTATTTCCAAAGCCACTTCTTCTGGTGTCTTGTCATCTATCAATATATGCGACTCTGCTTTGTATAATTCGCGCATTTGATTATCGGAGTTTATTTTTATTCCGTCTTTGACATTGCGATATCCGCTTGAACGCGTTTCATCGAGTATTCTTTCACCCAAAGTTTTCTCGTTTTTGGTAATGAGAGTAAACAGTTTGTAGGCACAATCTCCGAACTTACTTTCAATCTCTTCGATTGATTCCACTGGGAGGTCAGTTACCAAGATATTTTTAAATCAATGCCTGACATAGTTATGCAGTACTAAGCTGAGATTTTCAAAAGAAAATGCTTCTTCTTCCTTGTAACCCATACGCTCAAACCCCTTATTTTGAAATTCGGGAATCCACCCGAACTCAAATAGCGGACTATCCAGTTTCAAGCTAAGTAATTTTGAAATAGTTGACTTTCCAATACCAGGTGCACCATTGATAAATATAATATCTAACATGGTACTGAATTTCTCGTGCTTACGTTCTTCGGCTCGCAGGCTTTGGTGTGATATAGCTTGGCAGGGTCTTTGCGGCACGTTTCGCATATAAGGACGAGGTCGTTACAGGCGGGGTTGGCACAGTTTTCGTAGTTGCTCGTTTTGCTGGCGCAGTGGATACACTCGCCAATGACTTTCGCGTGGTCAGAAAAGTCCATGCCCATGCGGCCGTCAAACACATACAGCTGGCCTTCCCATAGGCCGTCGTCGCCGTAAGCTTCACCGTACTTCACGATACCGCCGTCTATTTGGTACACATCGTTAAACCCGCGCTGTTTCATCATGGCGCTGAGTAACTCGCAGCGCACGCCGCCCGTGCAGTAGGAAATGACTTTCTTATCTTTCAGGTCGTCGTACTTGCCGCTTTCGAGTTCTCGTTTGAAGTCGCGCGAGGTACGCGTATCTGGCACGACAGCGTTTTTAAACCTACCTACGGCAGCCTCATACTGGTTTCGCCCGTCAAAAAACACCACGTCGTCACCGTACTTTTCAACCATTTCGTTTACCTGATGTGGCTTGAGATGCGGGCCTGTGCCCACCACGCCTTTTTCGTCGACTTGTATTTCATCCCATGTTTCGAACGCAACAAGCTCGTTTTTGACCTTTACGCTCATGCGCGGGAAGCTTTCGCGCCCACCTTCACTCCATTTCCACAGTATGTCTTTGAAACCTGGAAACTCTTTGGTTTTTTTCACGTAGGCTTTAAGGTCATCGACGTCACCGCCCACCGTGCCGTTCATCCCCTGCGCACTTACGAGGATGCGCCCGCGTAAGTGCAGCGAATCACACAACGTCTTTTGCCACAGCTTGAGCATTTCTGGGTCTTTTACGGGAGTAAACTTGTAGTAGAGAAGTATCTTTTGCATGCAGGCATTATACCGTACAATGAGCTCATGACACACGATGACGATTCAGATGGTTTCCTAGGCACCACCTTCATCCCGCACGGGAACAGTCATAGCCACAGCATTTCGGAAGGCGATGCCGGCACGACCACGCCCAAAACGGCTGAAGAAAAACCCAAGAAAAGGACCGTCCCGGCCGAAAATGTAGAAAAGCTTGAACAGCGCATACAGAAGCTCGAAGCCGAGCTGCAATCGTATGAAGCTAATGCCGATGAACGCCTAAAGCACTTAGAGCGGATGGCCGGCCACCCCATTAGTGACGCTGAACGCGCCTTCCGCATTCAGGAAGATTCGTGAGTTTTCAGGAGGGGCTTGCCCCTCCTCGGGTTTTCGGAGTGAATCCGAAAATCCTCTCCACTCCCTAAAGCCGGCGCTGGCGCACCGGTTCGCCTTCGGGGTTATAAAGGAGGGGTTTGCCCCTCCTCGGGTTTTCGGAGTGAATCCGAAAATCCTCTCCACTCCCTAAAGCCGGCGCTGGCGCACCGGTTCGCCTTCGGCTCATTGTGCATTTTCACCTGGGATGTGGGCGTAACAGATGAGGGTTTTACTTCATTTTGCTATTGCATTTCGCTAACAGAGGTAGTATAGTTGTATGAATTACAAACGTAACGGAAAGGCGCCATCAAAGATGCTATACACCCCGCAGACAGTCACTACTGGCGCAGTTTCGGCAGCGTTTAGACTTCTCACCCAGAAATAAGCTAGCGCGCTACCAAGTCGCAGCACAAAATCGGGCAGTCGAAAGCATTTTGACTACCCACAGACCATCGTAAAGTTATACACTAGACCATAGCTGGTCGGCCATAGGAGGGCCGCACCCATGAAAAAACCTGAAGCAAAACAAACTGGCATGAGAATTGCGCTGCGCTACTACGTGCGGTGCGTCCTAAAATACCCCAAGTACATGTGGGGTATCGCGCTCGTGATGCCGCTCACTTCGCTCTTTAGCCGCTACCTTCCGCCACTTATTTTGGCTAATGTTATAAACCAGCTCACCGCAAAGCAGGCAGCGAACGGCGTCTGGGCGACGTTTGGAGGCGAGATAGTCCTGTATTTTGCCATACTACTCGTGAGTCTTGGGCTGTGGCGCGCTGTTGACTTTTTTATGTGGCGGCTCGAGCAACACGTGCGGCAGGACATATCTGAGCATGTTTTTAGGCACCTCCTGTCCCAAAGCCTGGACTTCCATGCCAATAACTTTGGCGGTTCACTCGTTTCACAGACAAACAAGCTGGTGAACGGCTATATCCGCATTCAGGACAGCACAATTTACCAGGTGTACCCCATGCTGTGGGGATTTATATGGGCCATCATCATTCTTACGCCAAAAGCGCCGCTGTATTCGGTCTTTCTATGCATACTTATCGCCTTGTTCCTGGGCGTTTCGATGCTACTGGCACGCGGCATATACCGGCACCTTTCCAGAGCCGCAGCGGCAGAGAGCAAAGAAACGGGGCAGCTCGCCGATGCCGTCACAAACATAGGTGTCATAAAAAGTTTTGCGCGGCGTGACTACGAGATCAAACGATTCCACGAGGCCACCAGCACTACTCGTCACTTCGTTCGCCGCTTTGCGCGAGCACACCAGCGGCAGATGAACATTATGGGAGTAATGAACCGGTCTATTATAGGCGGCTCGCTTGTTATTGCCGTGATTTCTGTGGTGAAAAACCAT
>JAKPIL010000141.1 GCA_029549845.1 bacterium | reverse complement strand
CAAATCCACATAACTCAAACAAAGTAAAAAGGCCTAGGTATACCTAGGCCTTTTTACTTTGTTTGAGTTATGTGGATTTGAACGCGAGTGCCAGTGGCACTCAGCCGCCCGTAGCCCAGCGACCCTGAGGCCGGTGGGCCTTAGTCGCGCCTGGGACTGTGCCTTGTCACGTTCTGAAAGGTTTGTGGTAGCTGTAAGTCCACTGCTCACGATGAGTTATCTGTTTCGCTAACATTGTTTCCGTTGTACAATAAGTTTAAACAGTAACCTAAAGCACTCAAGAAACGGTGATAAAAGATGAGAAACAACGAAAAAGGATTTGGAGCCACAGAGGCACTACTTATTATCGTAGTTATCGGATTGATGGTTGCTGTCGGTTGGCTGTTTTTTGATAGGCAAAAGGATACAAATAATACTGAGAGTACGACCACGAATAGCGAGCAAGTCAAAAAGACTCAAGAGCCTAAGGGCACAGTGGAATCAACAAAAGAGATAACAAAAACTACAATTTATCCAAATGATCAAAATAGACGTGGTGAAACATTTAAAGACCTGTTCTTTACTGTGGAATTGCCCACTGGCTGGTCAGTAGAAAAAGTTTATGAAGCTTACACCATCGAAAAAACTATAGGCGATGACAAGTACCTCATCCGCTCATCTATAGAGAAGGACGGTAGTGTGGATATCCATAACAGGGATCTTATGGAGCAACGAGTTGCAGAAGGAATTGAAACCACCGCATCAGTCAAAACAGGCTTGGGGACTAGTGTAAGTGTTCTGAAAACACCAACCGTTCTGTTTCTAGCGAGCTGTAAGCCTACAGGTGAAAATTGCTATCTACAGCTAAATGGCAAGAAGTTATATATTCATCTATATAAAGTGATTCCTGGCGCTCAGTCTTTAATGAATGCTGACTACCCTCAGGAGATAATTAACGATTTTGAGAGCATTGCAGGGTCGCTTAGTATTTAGATAAGTAGCGTGCATGAGCTTGGATATTTGCTGGAAAAAAGTTCGAGCTTCGTTGTAGTATCGTAAAGCACGAGTGACAGTTCGGTGAGTAGCCCTGGTACTTCTTAAGATTGATGCAACTTACAATGTGCTTGCTCGACAGGCTTGCTATACTACGGGTATGAAGGTTAGGCTGGGACGGAAGCGGCTGGTATGGGGTGGAGCTATTTTGCTGGTGGTGGCCGTTGGAGCTTTGGCATTCTTGGGGAAGCATAAGACAGCTACTTCGACACATGGGGTGAAAGTCACTACTGTTAAGGGGCAATCCCAGGTGAAAACCGATGCGCATGCCGACCGCATACGGGTACTGGCTGCCGGGGATTTTATAGCACATGATGCCATAAATCAGCAGGCTAAACAGGCAGACGGCAACTACAATTACCTGCCCATGATGAACAATTTTACAAACATATTTCAGGCGGCAGACATCCGGTTTTGTAACGACGCAAACCTCACCGCCGGTGCGGCGTATGGCATCAGTGGCTACCCAAAGTTTAATGCACCGACCGAATTTGCACGCGACATGGGTAAAGTGGGGTGCAATATGGTGAACGTGGGCACAAACCACAGCTTTGACCGCAACCAAGATGCTATAAACGCTTCTATAGATGCCTGGGCCGCAGTACCGAACACGCTGGCCGTGGTGGGACACAATAAAACCATGGCCGAGCACGATGCGGTACACTATTTTACGGTCAAAGGTGTAAAGTTTGCATTTTTGGCGTACACAACCTACCTAAATACTGATGCTCCCGCCCAAAATAGCTACGGGGTCAATGTGTACAGTGACGCTTATGCTGCGCAGCAAGTCGCTGCGGCGAAAGCGGCTGGGGCGGAAGTAATCATTGCGAGCGTGCGCTGGGGGACGGAATATTCAACGGCAGTCGATGCCAATCAACGCCGCGTGGCGCAGTACCTGGCCGACCAAGGTGTTGGCCTCATTTTGGGGCATGGTTCGCACGAGCTTGAGCCGGTTGAGCATCTCACTGGCAGTGGCGGCGGCAAAACAACCGTCTGGTACAGCCTGGGAAACTTTTTGAACACACAACTTCCGCCAGAGACGCTTTTTAACGGGGTTGCAGTTATAGACTACAGCGTTAAGTCGCACGAGATTACAGGTATGAGCTTTTTGCCGCTGTACGTACACTACGAGTGGACGGCAGCTGAGGCCGCTCGGCAGAACGACGCAGATTTGCTGGCACGGCACAACATACGTATGTACCCGCTGGGCGAGGTGACGCAAGCGATGGTGGATGGTCAGCAGTTGAAGACGACTGTGGCTGCACAGCGTGAGCGTATGACAAACACACTGAATACGTACCTCACGATCCCGCTCATAACCACTCAGGAATATCAACAATAATTGAGCGTAAGTGGAACGTGAAAGCTCCGACCTTTCACGCTCCAGGGTACTCTTGCGCGTCCACCCCGCGCCACCTCCGCCCACTGTCATCTCGACCGC
>JAKPIL010000140.1 GCA_029549845.1 bacterium | reverse complement strand
GGGGCAATCTCCCCGGAATGAGTTGTTTTGTTGGTTGTAGAACTGACAAGGGCTGACCAAGAGGTGTAGCCCTGGCCTGGTTTTAGGTCCAGGACCTTTTGGCAGCAAAAGGTCCTGGTCGTGGGCGCGGACGAGACCGCGCAAAGAAATAGGGAGATCCTTCGACTGCGCTCAGGATGACAGTGGGGGTGTTTACATAGGATTACAGAGTAGAACACGAGATCTCTCCACTGCGGTCGAGATGACAGTGATGGTGATTGGTCGGGATGACGGGGATCAAGGATTGCGGGACACGCAGGAGTACCATGGAGCGTGAAAGGTCGGAGCTTTCACGCTCTGAGGTTGGTTGAGAAGGGCTATTTATCCACAGTTTTATATTCTAGAGCCTCTCAGGTTTTGACTTGAACGGGCACATGTGCTACGGTTATGGTAAGGTATTGTAAAACCAGGTGAGAGATTTACCAAAGAGGAAATAGAAAGAAACAGTATGGCCGATTTACCAGAGAAGCAAATCAAAAGACTACGCGCTCTTATTCAAGAGGCAGAGACTAACTTGGCTGCTGCCAATGAACTCCTCGTCAGCCTCGTAGGCGACGACGAACGCATCCAGGCCAAAGTAAGCGACGAAATACTCGGCAAGGTCATAGAGGGCGTCTTTGACGGCCAGAACATGGTCGGGAGCGACGGCAAAACCTATCCTGTGCCCGCAAACTATGCCAGCAAGTCAAAGCTAGTGCAGGGCGACATACTCAAACTCACCATCGCAGATGACGGCGCATTCCTCTACAAGCAAATCGGCCCCATTCCTCGCAAACAAGTAGTAGGTCAGCTCAAACTAGAAGGCGGACACTACTTTGTAAGCGTTGGCACCAAAGATTACCGCGTGCTCCTGGCCAGTGTCACCTATTTCAAGGCAAAACCGGGCGACCAAGTCAGTGTGAACGTCCCCGAAGACGACAGCGCAGCCGAGTGGGCCGCTCTAGAGGCAGCTCTCTAGTCTAGCCATGTGGGTCATAGCACTCGTTATAAACCTATTGCTTTTCGTGACGTCTACGCTGCTACGAAGACGCTTTGCGCAGTCACACGCCGTTCCGGCAAGCATGACACTCGCGTTGTCTTACGTGATTGGCGTCATGCCGCTGAGTATTATTGCGGGGCTCGTGGCGCCACACAATATCACTTGGTCATACTGGACTGTTTGGTTATTACTTTCCGCGAGTTTGCTCGTATCCATCTTCGGTGTATTATCGTTCATTGCCATCCGCTACTTGCCAGCCGCCCTAAACCAGACCATCTTCCAGTCACGTATACTCATTACCATCTTGCTTGGGTGGCTGTTTCTTGGTGAGCGATTAAGTGCAAATCAACTTATAGGGGCAGCGTGCATCCTGGCAAGCGGAATTATTGCCGTTTGGGCACCAGCCAGGGCGCACCGTCAGGGGAAAAGTGCCCATAAACACCTCGTGAAAGGTGTACTTTTCACGCTCGCTTCTGCGTTATTTCTCGGTATCGGCGTCGTGGTCGAAAAAGCCGCAATCCAGTACATGGACATTGGCGCATTT
>JAKPIL010000118.1 GCA_029549845.1 bacterium | reverse complement strand
ACGAACCTGGGGACCTACGCCAGCTTGTGCTGGCTTGTCCCAGGCTCGGGGCTTGACCAAAACCAAGAAAAAAACCTCACCTTTCGGTGGGGCTTTTTTCTTGGTTGCGGGACCAGGACTCGAACCTGGGACCTCATGGTTATGAGCCATGCGAGCTGCCGCTGCTCCATCCCGCGTCATCAGAATTATTCTCTCGAATAAAGCTGTCGTATTGTACCAAACAGAGGTAAATATGTCAAACCTGGGTGCGGTGGAAGAAAAAGTCCATCCAGGCTTGGAAGTTTTCTTGCCAGAACGGCTGCTTTTTGGCCGGAGCGGTCGCCTTCTCCGCACTAGGCATGGGTACGGTGTGCGCAAGTGCGACGTCTTTGGGCACTATGAGTACCGTTTCGCCCGGAGCAGCAAGCCCAAAGTTCTGGCGCGATGTCACCTCAAGGTATTGGCTGGTTTTGTAGTAGCTGTTTTGCAATTCCTGGTTGGTATTTTGCAGCTTTTTCACTTCATTTTCTTGCTTCATCCGGCTCACTTCTTGCTGCAGTTTATAGTTGGTTTGGATAGCTTTAACCCCGCTCCAGCTTATAAGCAGCACCAGTACCACAAAGGCCAGCGAACCTACACTGCGCACGTCGCGCAGGCTTAGTATGTATGCCTTTGCAGGCTCTTCGTACCTGGACCATAGTTCGAGCATATTTGTCTTGAGTTTCACCACTCTAGTATATCACCCCTATGGCAGCCTGTTCTGAGCTGTTTCGCGGCTTGTGGTGGGGGCGGTAGGGCGAGGCAATCATAATGCACTTTTCTGGTGGGGGTACTTGGACTTGAACCAAGGACCAATCAGTTATGAGCCGACTGCTCTAACCACTGAGCTATACCCCCGCCAGAAAAATGCACTGTAATTTTAAAGTCCCATCAGCTATCCGTCGTCGCTTCCGCTCTTCCCAGGATAATCTTGCGGTGTGCTCGGTGCAAGCACCTGTGCGCATCCTCGATTATGAGCCGACTGCTCTAGCCACTGAGCTACGCCTCCTTCACAAACGTCGAAACTGACCCATAGTATACCAAACAAATTGTAGTTTTCACAGGGGCAGCGAATGGCTACAGTGCGTCACTAGTTTGCGTCGCGGTGCCGGAAGAGGAGCCACGCGGCCGTGCCCGCCAGGACAACCCAGCCTAGGACAATGACCATGGATTTTTCTGGGTTAAACACACCCATAACCGGTACCTGCATTAGTGTGCCCTCGAGGGCTTTAAACGGCAGGTACCCGGCATTTGACTTGAGCAAAAGCCCCAGAAGCTGCTCAGCTATACTAGCCCCAAACAGATACACCACTATTGCCCCAACCTGGCTTCGGAGTATAAAACCAATGATAAGTGCGTACATCCCCGCGCCCCACACATACATACCCCCATGCGTAAGCAGGTTGCTCCATGCTATACTTTGCGTCCCCAGGCTATCGCCACTGACCGCCACGCCAGCAAGCCCACTCGCGACTCCAAGTGCCATGAACAGAGCAGCACCCGTAAACATTATGAGCGTGGCAACCAACACTTTTGCAAAGAATATTGTAGTTCGGCTACGCGCCAGCGTCATGGTGTAGTAGATGGTGTTGTACCTGTACTCATGTGTAATCTGCAGCAGCACTATCAGCCCCAGCAAGAAACTCGTACCCTGGAAGGTTGCGCGTATGAGTTCAGTCACAAATGTATTATCGAGTTGGTCGTGCTTGTAGCCCATGACCCAGCCGTTCATGATAAGCGTAATGAGCGCAAGAAGACCCACAATGACATAGGTCGAACGAATGCTCAGTACCTTTCGAATCTCTGTGCGAAGTGCGGCGTTCATTATTTGCCTCCTTTCGCTTCAAACTCGTTTGCAGTTGCGGTTAGTTCCAGGAATGCTTCCTCAAGCGAGGCATCTTGCCGGCTCAGTTCTAGCACCGGAAGCTTCGCCGCAAACAGCACTTGCCCAACTTGGTCGGTCGTCTTACCGGTCACCTTAAAGCCACTTTCTGTGGCGCTGTATTTCACCTGGGATGCCGTAAATGCCTTCTTGAGTTTCACTTCATCGGTGGTACGAACAAACACACCGGCGTGCGCGCTACCTGCTATCAAATCTTTTATGGACCCCTCTGCAATGAGTTTGCCGCGGCCTATCACCACTACGTCATCGGCCATTTGTGACATTTCGCTGAGGAGGTGACTAGAAACAAACACTGCATTGCCAGCATCTGCATATTCTTTCAGGAACTGGCGCAGCCAGGCGATCCCCTCTGGGTCAAGCCCGTTGGCTGGCTCGTCGAGTATGAGGTATTTTGGTTTACCCAGGATGGCCGCGGCAATGCCTAGGCGCTGGCTCATGCCCAGGCTGAATTTGCCTGGACCTTTTTTAGCCACATCTTTTAGCCCAACTGTTTCAAGCACTTCATCGACGCGTGACATGGGTATGCCGCCCGCTTCGGCCAAAACCCGTAGGTGGTTCCGCGCAGAACGAGTTGGGTGAAACGCCTTGGCCTCTAGCAGTATACCGACCGTCTTTGATGGCTGCGTATGCTCACTCAATGGCTTTTTATCGAACAGCGTCTGTCCACCACCGTTATCGAGCCCCAGCATGAGGCGCATGGTGGTTGATTTACCTGCACCATTTGGCCCCAGGAACCCCGTAACTTTCCCTGGCTGCACCGTAAAGCTTAGGTTATCCACGGCTGGCTTCTTTTTATAGAGTTTGCTCAAGTTTTTGGCGTCTATCATAGTCTCATCATACGCGAAGTTTCCCAACCGAGCAATTACGCTGGTTTGTTTAGGCATAAGCACGATATACTATACGTATGCAACGCAATATGTGGGTACATGCCGAAGCGCCAAACGAGCACGAAATCAAAGTTCTCTGCGACAGATACAATCTGTCGGAACGTTTTGTGCGCGACGCACTCGACCGTGATGAAATACCCCGGTTAGAAACCACCGGCAAGCACAGCCACACGTACGTCATCACGCGGTTTGCGTACCAAACAAACGATGGCGACATCCAGACGGCACCCATCTTGTTCGCCCTAGACAGCGAACGACTCATTACGGTCAGCCTTGAAAAACTGCCGAGTATCAAAGACATCCTCCCAGAAGAGGCAAGCGACGGTGATGGTGGTGACCCGGTGCATCTTATGCTGCTCATCCTGCTCAAAATAGACGCAGATTATGACCGTTTTATTCATGACCTGTCCGGGCAAATCCGCCGCTTGCTCGAGCGACTTGGCACGCGCGAGGTCGGCACGCGCTCGTTCATCCGCTTTGTTCACATAGAAGACGACATGAATGATTTTCTCGGCTCACTCATCCCTACAAACGCGACCTTGCGCCACCTTGTCAATGGCAGCTCTGTCGCAGGGTTCGCAACCCACCGCGAGCTAGCCGAAACTGTGATTCTCAACAACGAACAGTCCATCCAAACCTGCGAAGCAAACCTGAAATCGCTCAATGCCATCCGGCGCACGTATACGCTCATAGGCTCACACAACCTAGACCGCACCATCAAAATACTGACAATGGTAAGCGTGCTTATATCTATCCCAACCATGTTCTTCAGCATGTACGGCATGAATATTGGGCTGCCACAGCAGCGCCACGAAGGTGCCTTCGTTGGGCTTATCGTCGTCTGCCTGGTCACCGTCATCACAGCCTATGCAATTGGCCGCAAAAAACGCGTGTTCTAGCTGTCGCGCAACAAATCTTCTAGCCGCACCCGAAAATCATCAAAATCTTTGTATAAAATGGTATGTATGCCCAGCTTGGCAGCGCCCGCCACATACTCCTCGTGGTCATCGGTAAATACCGCTTCATCTGCCTTGACACCGAGCCTATCGAGCGCAATCTGGTATATGCGTGGGTCGGGCTTTTGACAGCCAACCTCGGCCGAGCGAATATCGGCATCAAACAGCGCCCGAAGTTCGGACGGGATTTTATGCTCTATCACTCCGTGCCCGACATTACTCAAAAAACCGATTTTGTACTGCGGTTTTAGCGTCGTGCGAATGTACTCGAATACGTCTAGGTTGGGCTGCTCATCGGCATCGATGACTTCACTGCAGGCTTCGGGGCTTATCCCCAGGCGACCAGCAATCAGCCGAATGAAGGCCAGGTCGTCAAGCTCACCAGCATTTGCGCGGTATAGTGCATCTTCAACGAACTTTCTGTCTTTTTCAACATCGCCACCAGCCGCGGCATACGTATGCCAGAACCCTTTGCCAACCAGCACACCAAAGCAATCAAATATAACCGCTTTTATCATCGTGTTATATACGTCCAGTCATCGTCTTTGTGGCCAGATGCTATGGCTTTTTCTAGATAGGCAAGCGTGTCCTCCATGATGGGCAGTTCGCCCGGGCTGACATTGCGCAGTGCATAGCGGTCATCTTTTGCGATCCATTCGACCGAAAAATTAATTGGGTCGGGGTGCTGCTGGTAGTCTCGCCAGGCCAGATTTGTACTGATGCCACCCGGCCGCTCGGCCAAAGCATCGCCCGCTTTTTGCACGTCTATCCCAAGCGCTTTGCTCAGACGAACTGCCTCGCCAAAGGCTGCAATGTGCACAGACTGGAGTGCATTTAGAACGAGTTTGAAGCGCATGCCATGACCCGCTGGACCAAAGTATTTCACCTGGGATGCTATTGCTTCCAGATGCGGCTTCACCCCATTTAGTTTTTCCGCGTTCCCGCCCACGAGCAATATGAGTTGTCCGCTTTCCGCGCCTTGGCGGCCACCAGTCATAGGCATATCGAAGAATGTGAGGCCCTTTTCTGCGCACGCTGCTGCGAGCTCATCGACCCAATCGACCGAAAGTGTTGCACAGGTTATATACGTCTGGTCTGCGTTTGCGTGCGAAATAATGCCGTCAGCGCCCAGCCAGAGCTCGCGCGATGATTCGTCATTTGCCGTGACTTCAAAAACGGGGTCAGCCACTGCAACTGCGTCGGCCACAGAAGCCGCAAGTGTTGCTCCGCGCGCAACTAGATCGTCCGCCTTCTCTGGCGAACGATTCCAGACGGTTACTTCATAGCCATGTTTGAGGAAATTATCAGCAATACCATGCCCCATAATCCCCAGCCCCAGTACTGCAATATGTTTCATATGTATAAATTGTACTCTAGGTGGTGGCAAAGTTCATGAGATGGTTCAGGCTTT